>CAINEA010000324.1 GCA_903847525.1 uncultured Acetobacteraceae bacterium
GTCACCGACTGCCGCGGCAGCCTGGCCCGCCCGATGACCGAGGCCGAACTGCAGGACAAATTCCTCTCCCAGGTCTCCCGCAACCAGCCCCCCGCCAAGGCGGCCCATCTCGCGGATCTCTGCTGGAATCTCCCCGCCCTGACGGATGTCGCCGCCGAACTCCGCGACGCGCTTGCCTGAGGACCCGACCAGAATGAACGCCGAAGCCGCCTACCTCGCCAACATCGCCGCACTCCAGGCCGGCAACTGGCCGAAGGGCCTGACGAAAACCCTGCACAAGCCCTTCGGCGACGCCCCGCTCGCCGACCATCTCCGCCAATGGGCCGCCCGCCAGCCGGACAAGGCAGCGATCATCTACTACGGCCGCACCCTCACCTACGCCGAACTCGACCACCTCAGCGATCGCTTCGCCGCCCTGCTGGCGTCCGAAGGCATCGGCGCGGGCGACCCCGTCGCCGTCTATTTGCAGAACTGCCCGCAATTCCACATCGCCTTCTTCGGCCTGCTGAAACTCGGCGCTATCCACGTGCCGGTCAACCCGATGTTTAAGCAGAACGAACTCGCCTACGAACTGCAGGACAGCGGCGCCGTCGCGATCGTCTCCCTGGATCAACTTTTTCCCCTTGTCCAGGAAGTTCTTGCCGAAACCAAAATTCAAAAGATCTTCACCACCAGCCTGCGCGATTTCCTGCCGGCCGAGCCGACCCTTCCGCTACCGGCCATGCTCACCTACCCCGCCCAGCCCTGCCCGGGCGCCACCGACCTGCTGACCGCCCTGAACGCCGTCACCACCAAGCCGCCCGCCGTCGCGATCGACCTCGATGCCCCCGCCGCGCTGAACTACACCGGCGGCACCACCGGCATGCCCAAGGGCTGCGTGCACACCCAGCGCGACATGCTCTACACTGCCGCCACCGCCCTGCCGATCGCCGTCAGCATCGGCCAGGACGACGTCACCATCTGCTTCATCCCGTTGTTCTGGATCGCCGGCGAGGACATGGGCCTGATCTTCCCCATCTACGCCGGCGCCACCGTCGTCCTGCTCACCCGCTGGGACCCCAACACCTGGCTCCAGGCCGTCCAGCTCTACAAAGTCAGCCACACCTATCTCCTGGTCGACAACGCCATGCAGGTGCTCGACCATCCGAAAGCCGCCACCACCGACCTCACCTCGCTGCGCACCACCAAGGTCACCTCGTTCGTCAAGAAACTGAACCTCGATTTCCGCCACGCCTGGCGCGCCCTGACCCACACCACCGCCCACGAGGTCTCATGGGGCATGACCGAAACGCACACCTTCGATACCTTCACCACCGGTCTGGACACGGACGATTTCGACCTCAAGCAACTCCCCGTCTTCGTCGGCCTGCCGGTCCCCGGCACCGAGTTCAAGATCTGCGACTTCGAAACCTACACCCTGCTCCCCCTCGGCGAGCACGGCGAGATCTGCGTGCGCACCCCCTCGCTGCTAAAATCCTACTGGAACAAGCCCGAAACCACCGCCGACACGCTGCGAAACGGCTGGCTGCACACCGGCGACATCGGCGTCATCGACGAAGCCGGCTACCTGCATTTCCTCGGACGCCGCAAGGAGATGCTGAAGGTCAGGGGAATGAGCGTCTTTCCCGGTGAGGTCGAAACCCTGCTCGCCCGTCACCCTGCCATCCAAGGCTCTGGCATCATCGGCCGCCCGGACGAAGAAAAGGGTGAGGTCCCCGTCGCCTTCGTCGAACGGAAGCCAGGCAGCACCTTAAGCGAAGCCGAACTCGTCTCCTGGTGCCGCGACAACATGGCTGGCTACAAGGTGCCGGAAATCCGCTTCATCCACCCGCTGCCTCTCACCGCCACCGGCAAGGTAGCCAAGGAAGAGCTGAAGAAGCTGCTCTGAAACGAAAATTCCAACTGAAAGCATTATTCCGATGAAATCCCTGCTGATCGCCAATCGTGGTGAGATTGCGATCCGGATCGCCCGCGCCGCCGCGGAACTCGGTATTCGCACGGTCGCTGTCTATTCAACCGAAGATCAGCACTCCCTGCATGTCCGCAAGGCCGACGAGGCAATCCCGCTCAGCGCCACCGGCCCCGCCGCCTATCTCGATATCGCCGGCATCATCGCAGCCGCGAAAGCAACCGGCTGCGACGCCATCCACCCCGGCTACGGGTTCCTCAGCGAGAACGCCTCCTTCGCCCGCGCCTGTGCCGAGGCGGGGATCGTTTTCGTCGGCCCCAGCCCGGACATTCTTGAACTGTTCGGCGACAAGACCGAAGCGCGGATGCTGGCGGTCAATTGTGGTGTGCCGGTGGCTACCGGAACCAAAGGTCCTGCGGGCATCGACCAGCTACATGCCTTCTTCGCCTCGTTGCCGCCGGGCGAGGGCATGATGGTCAAGGCCGTCGCCGGCGGCGGCGGGCGCGGCATGCGCGCCGTTACCGATGCTTCCCAGATCGCCGAGGCCTATGCCCGCTGCCAGTCCGAGGCGCAGGCATTTTTCGGCAACGCCGACCTGTATGCCGAGCGCCTGCTACGCCATCCCCGCCATATCGAGGTGCAGATCATCGGCGACGGCACCGGCGCGGTAACCCATCTGTGGGAGCGCGAATGCACGCTGCAGCGCCGCGCCCAGAAAATCGTCGAGATCGCTCCCAGCCCCAGCCTGTCCGCTGGCTTGCGCGGCCGCATCATCGACGCCGCTGTCCGCATGGCGCGCGAACTCCGCTATCTCAGCCTCGGCACCTTCGAGTTCCTGGTCAGCGGTGAGGAGTTCATCTTCATCGAATGCAATCCCCGCCTGCAGGTCGAACACACCGTCACCGAGGAGGTCACCGGCATCGACCTCGTCGCCGCCCAGCTTCGTATCGCCGCCGGCGGTCTGCTCGCCGCCTTGCGCCTGACCCAGGACCGCATTCCCGCGCCGTACGGCCACGCCATCCAGCTGCGCATCAACATGGAAACCATGCTGCCCAACGGCCAGGCGCAACCCGCCGGCGGCACCCTGCGCGTTTTCGAACCGCCATCGGGCCGCGGCATCCGGGTCGATCATTTCGGCTATGCCGGCTACAGCACGGTTGCCAGCTTCGACAGCCTGCTCGCCAAGCTGATCGTGCACAGCGAGGCCCGCCACTTCGCCGACGCGGTCGCCAAGACCTACCGCGCCCTCTGCGAATTCCGCATCGAGGGGGTCGCCACCAATGCCGGTTTCCTGCGCAACCTGCTGCGCCATCCGGACGTCGCCAGCAACGATGTGTTCACCACCTTCGTTGAAGAGCGGATCGGCGAATTGCTCGCCCCCGCCACGGATCACCGGGACCTGTTCTTCGCCGATGCCGGCCCCGCTCCCGCAGCGGCGGCAACTGCCCAGTCCCATGCCACCCCGCCCGGCACGATCGCCACGCCCGCCCCCATGTCCGCCCGCATCGTCAGCATCGATGTCCAGCCCGGCGATCCCATCCGCGTCGGCCAACAGGTCGCGGTGATCGAGGCGATGAAATCCGAACTCGTCGTCACCGCCGCCATCACCGGCATCGTCCATGCCATCCCCTGCGCCCCCGGCGAACAGATCCTCGCCGGCCATCCGCTGCTGTTCATCGAACCCGCCGAACTCGCCGATACCGGCCCCGAGGAAACCGCCGAACTCGACCTGGACTATATCCGCCCCGACCTCGCGGAGGTGCTCGAACGCCACGCCGTCCTGCTCGACGATGCCCGCCCGGACGCCGTCGCCCGCCGCCGCCGGCAGAAAAGCCGCACCGCCCGCGAAAATATTTCCGATTTAACGGACCCGGGCAGCTTCACCGAATATGGCGGCCTGACGCTGGCCATGCAGCGCTCTCGCCGCTCGGTGGAGGAACTCATCCGCGTCAGCCCCGCCGACGGCTTCGTCGCCGGCATCGGCACCGTCAACAGCCAGGATTTCGGCGCGGAAAAATCCCGCTGCATGGTGCTCGCCTACGACTACACGGTCTTCGCCGGCACCCAGGGCTTCATGGCCCACCGCAAGAAGGACCGGATGTTCGAACTCGCTCACAAGCTGCGCATTCCGCTGATCCTGTTCAGCGAGGGCGGCGGCGGCCGACCCGGCGATACCGACTATGTCGGCGCCGGCGGTCTCGAACTGCGCAGCTTCTGGCACTTCGCCCGCCTGTCCGGCCTGATCCCGATGATCGGCATCAACTCCGGCCGCTGCTTCGCCGGCAACGCCGCGCTGCTCGGCTGCTGCGACGTCGTTATCGCCACTCGCAACTCCACCATCGGCATGGCCGGCCCGGCGATGATCGAGGGCGGCGGCCTCGGTGTCTTCACACCCGAGGAGGTTGGCCCGGTTAGCGTACAGGAACCCAACGGCGTCATCGACATCCTGGTGGAAGACGAAGCCGAGGCGGTCGTCGTCGCCAAGCAATACCTCTCCTACTTTCAGGGCCCCGTCGCCGATTGGACCTGCCCGGACCAGCGACTGCTCCGCCCTCTCGTGCCGGAAAACCGCCTGCGCGCCTACGATGTCCGCGCCGTGATCCACACTCTGGCCGACACCGGTTCGGTGCTGGAACTGCGGAAAAATTTCGGCGTCGGTATCCTGACCGCCTTCGCCCGGATCGAGGGCCGGCCGATCGGTATCATCGCCAACAATCCCATGCATCTCGGCGGTGCGGTCGACAGTCCCGGCGCCGACAAGGCCGCCCGCTTCATGCAGCTCTGCGATGCCTTCGACATCCCGATCCTGGTGCTGTGTGATACGCCCGGCTTCATGGTCGGCCCGGAGATCGAAAAGACCGCCACCGTGCGCCACTTCTCCCGCATGTTCGTCACCGCCGGCAGCCTCGATGTGCCGCTGTTCACCGTGGTGCTGCGCAAGGCCTACGGCCTCGGCGCCCAGGCGATGACCGGGGGGTATCTGAACATCGGCAATTTCTCCGTCTCCTGGCCGACCGGCGAGGTTGGCCCGATGGGGTTGGAAGGGGCAGTCCGGCTCGCCTATCGCAAGGAACTGGCTGAGATAGAAGACCCCGACACGCGTCAGCGGCGCTATCAGGAACTGGTCGACGAGCTCTATACCCAAGGCAAGGCCCTGAACGCCGCCGGCTTCGTGGAGATCGACGATGTGATCGACCCCGCCGACACCCGTCTTTGGATCAGCCAGGGTCTTCGAAATGCCCCTTCGCCCGCGCACCGGACGGGCAAAAAACGGCCGATGGTGGATACGTGGTAGCTCGTAGCAACCATTAAGATCGTTTCGTATTCGTGCCCCCTTCTCATCCATCTTGCCGCCGTGCTCGGTCAGGTCAAGGACGCTACGCGCCGCAAGCGCGGTCGCCTTCGGCGATCCTTGACCTGCCCTGCGCGCGACGGCGA
>CAINEA010000325.1 GCA_903847525.1 uncultured Acetobacteraceae bacterium
GCCGACGGCAATGACTACATTGACCGCAAGGCAGGATTCGTCCCGCTGACCTACCACACCAAGCGTCTGGCATTCGCTGCGGGGCTTCGCCCGCATTGCACCGACATTATCCGGTTTAGCCACGGAACCTCCAGCAGCCGGAAAGTGTATCGCAGCAGCTTCATCCCCGGCCTGCATGACGTGTGCATGGTCTTTGAGCGGGCGTAGTTGATGGCAGGGCTTTGAGGCCACCGGCCCGGCTCGCTACTGCCGGGACCGGACGCCTCACCGCCCGGATTCGAGACTTCTCGTCCGGCAAAACCCTCTGGCGCTACGGAACGCTTCGGCTCCCCGTCGGCCCCAGCTCCGTCCGCCGTAGGAACCTGGTGCTTTTCCTCCGCTTCTACGGGATTTCTTGGACCGGAAGGCGGCTTTGCAAAGTGCTGTAACTCCTGACCATTACCACAGGTCTGTGGTGGCGCGGGTCATACGGGTACGCAACCAAAGCCAGTCCACCGTACGCCCGCCGGCGGCAAGGCCGTTACCCTCGAACTTGTCGGTACTAGGTAGATTGAGCAGGTTGGTTGTCCGCCAGTGATGAATCTCCGCATGGCCGTCCAGAAAGGTTACACCCGCACCGCCATAATGTCGGTTCGCTGGCGGAGGACCGTATTCCTGCAATAGATCGCCTACATTAAAATAACATTGGCTGATGTAATCTTCATGCACATCCACCCAAGTCAGCAGTTCCGGCCGGTTCAACGCGGCTGCGGCCCCGACCGTTAATACTAATGGATAATCGCGCGCCCCTCCTGAAGCTTGAATAAGCTCGGTGCCGATAAAGGCATTCATAGAATAGGAACGGTTGCGAGGAAAGCGCAAGCCGCCCAACCGCGCCATCGTCCGATCAGCGGGGCAGTGGAACACTTTGACATTCTTGATATACGGCCCCAGCACCCCCACATTGGGCTGGCCGGGAAGGCCACCCATCAGCATCAGGTCATTCGTGCTGTCCAGCGCGTTGATGCCAGCACTGCTTCCGGCCCAGGTGGGAAAATAGATGCCACTGCCGTCGCTCAGCGTAAATGGATTGTTAGGCACCAAGTAATCACGATTTTCGTTAATGTACATGCTTCCGGCGATGGTCAACTGCCTCAGGTTACTGAGACAGTTGGCGGCCAGAGCGCGAGCTTTGGCCTTGCTCAAGGCTGGTAGCAAGAGCCCTGCTAGGATCGCGATAATGGCGATGACGACCAGCAACTCAATCAGTGTGAACGCAGGCGTCCCTTGGTGGGACGCCTGCGCCATGTTCTGCTGAGCCGGTCTGTTCACGTTGGTTTGTATCCGGGCCGCGCGGCAGCGCAGCCTGCCCGGGGAGCAAAACGGCGCTGCCGCGCCGCGTTTCGGTCAGTTGGTGCCACGCGCTGGATATAGCAGGAACGGGGCCGTAACGGCAGTCTGGTTCACGACCACCGTGCCCATACCGATGATGAAACCCGAATCGTTGATCATTGTTGCGGTTTGCAGGGTCCAGCCGCTGCCGCCCGGCAGCAGCGTGTTCAAGTCGGTGCAGACGAAATTGGTTCCGACCGGGGCTTTCCCCGCCGGCAGTGTCCACATCGCCGCATGGTTATAGAAGCTGCCACCGCTGGCCAACTGCGCATAACCCACAAGCGTGCCGTTGCGGCCGATGCTGTAGGCCGCGCTCGTCCAGGTCGTGTTTGTCCCGGAATAAAGCCCCGGCAGGGCAGCATCGGTCGTCAGGTGCGAGCCCGAGGTGGGCAGGCTGCAGGGGGTAAAAAACGC
>CAINEA010000326.1 GCA_903847525.1 uncultured Acetobacteraceae bacterium
GTAGTGGCTGTTGTCTTCGTTGTAGATGCGGATGAGCCAGATAACAGGCTTTGCAGAGGGCAGCAGCGCGTCCTGGCTTTGTGGAATCTGGCCGTTCGGGGTCAGGCCGTCGACCATCTGCGGCAGATGCTGGCTGGTCTGGGCCATCAGTTCCTCGATCGGCAGGCCGGTTTTTTCGGCGATGGCCTTCACCGTCGCGGGGTCCAGCACCTGCTGCAGGGCAGCGGGCGTGACCGGCTTGTTCGGGCCGGTGCCGACCCAGGAGGCCATCACGTCGCCCATGCCGGCGGACTGGAACTTCTGCATCAGGCCGGAGATGCCGCCCTCATGCGCGATTGCGGCCATGATCAATTGCGGCAGCGCGCCGCTCATTCCGCCTGCGGCCTGGCTCTGCTGAGGGGCCTGGCCGCCGGTGCCGGCGCTCAGGACGGCACCGAGTATCTGATCGAACAATCCCATGATGATTTCCTCGGCTATGGGTTAGTTGGTCTTGGCGGCGGGCGCGGCCTTGGCGGCCTTCGCCTTCGGGCCGTGGAAGCCGCCGGCATCGGCGTCCTTCTGGCACATATAGGCGCCCTTCTTGGTCTTGCCGTAGTACTTGTCGCCGGCCATGTGGTAGGCCTTGGACGAGGTATTGACCCAGACGACCGTATCGCCGGGGCAATGCGCCTTGGCGGCAGCCTCGTCGGCATATTCGCCGGTCACCATCGAGGTGGCGGACTTGGTCATGCTCTTGGCGCCGTTGCCGACCGACGTGGCGGCGCTGGAAGCGGCCTTGCCGGTGGCGGTGGCGGCGCTGGAGGCCGCGTTGCCGACGGCGGCGGTGGTGCCGCTGACCGACTGGGCCATGGCGGTTCCTGCAAGCAGGGAAGCGATAAGAGCGGCGGCTGCGAAGCGGATCATGGTTCGATCTCCTGGAGAGTGTGAAGGCCGGCCCGCGCCGTGGAGCCCGGAATGTCCCGGTTTTGCGTGAAAGCGACCGGAAGTTGAACGTTGGTTAACCGGTTGCGGAACCAAGTCAAGCGACAAACCGGTGTATCCAAACGCTTATCGGGATGGGCGCTCAGTCCTCGAATATTGCCACGGCCCGGGTCCAGCCGGCTGAGGCCTGGTGGATCTTCACCGGAAAGCAGGCGATCTTGAAGCCGAACGGCGGCAGGTCCTCCAGATTGTGCAGCTTCTCGATATGGCAGTAGCCGATCTCGCGGCCCGATTTGTGGCCTTCCCAGATGATCGAGGGGTCGTGGGTTTCGGCGAAGCGGCGGGCGGTGAAGCTGAACGGGGCGTCCCAGCTCCAGCCGTCGGTGCCGGTGACCTTCACGCCGCGGCTGGTGAGATAGAGCGTGGCCTCCCGGCCCATGCCGCAGCCGCTGTCGAGGTAGTTGTTCTGGCCGAAGCGTTTGCCGGCGGCGGTGTTGACGACGACGATGTCCATCGGCTGCAGGTCGTGGCCGATGCGTTTCAGTTCGGCCTCGATCTCGGCGGCGCTGACGACGTAGCCATCGGGGAAGTGGCGGAAATCCAGCTTCACGCCGTTGCCGAAGCACCAGTCGAGCGGCACCTCGTCGATGGTTATGGCGCGCTGGCCGCCGGACATGGTGGGGTGGTAATGCCAGGGCGCATCGAGATGGGTGCCGGTGTGGGTGCCGAGCGTGACCTTTTCCACCGCCCAGCCCTTGCCTTCCGGCAGCATGTCCGGGGTCAGGCCGGGGAACAGGCCGGCGACGAGGGCGGCGGATTGTTCGTGGTTCGTGTATTCGATCACCGGAATGTTGCGCGGCGGGTCGCTCGGGATGTCGTTCTGCAGGGCGACGGACAGATCGACGATACGGCGGGGCATGGATTTCCTCCTCAGCTTTGGCGCCACTCTAGCCGAGGCGTGGCCGCGTGCTAGGGTTCGCCGGCTCAATCAGGGAGAGAAACATGCTATTCTACGATTCCGTCGGACCCAACCCGCGCATGGTGCGGATGTTCATGGCCGAGAAGGGCGTTGCGCCGGAAAAGGCCACGGTCGACCTGCGTGGTGGGGAGAACCGGCAGCCGGAATACATGGCGAAGAACCCGTCCGGGCAGACCCCGGCGCTGGCGCTGGACAACGGCATGGTGCTGGCCGAGATCACCGCGATCTGCGAGTACGTGGACGAGGTGGGCAAGGGACCGTCGCTGATCGGCGCCACGCCGGAGGAGCGGGCCGAGACGCGGATGTGGACGCGGCGCATCGATCTGAACATCGTGGAGCCGGGGGCGGCGGGATTTCGTTTCGCCGAGGGGCTGAAGATGTTCCAGAACCGCATCCGCTGCATCCCGCACGCGGCGGACGATTTCAAGCTGATCGCCAAGGAGAACCTCGCCAAGCTGAACAAGCAGATGGAAGGCAAGACCTATGTCTGCGGCGAACGGCTGACGATGGCGGATATCCTGCTGTTCGCGTTCATCGATTTTTTCAACAATGTCGGCCAGAAACTCGACCCCGCGAACGCCAACATCGCCGCCTGGTTCGAGCGAATGATGGCCCGGCCGTCGGCCGCGGCGTGAGCGGAGGATGGGGATGAAACAGATCCGCATCGGCGACATCACCATCGACGCGGTGGTGGAGCGGGAAGGGCCGTGGCGCCGCCCGCAGGACTTCTTCCCGGCGTATGACGAGGCCACCTTCAAGGCGAACCTTCCGCTGATGGAGCCGGAGGTGTTCGACGCGGCGGCCGGCATGATGGTGGTAACGTATCAGACCTTCGTGGTGCGCACGCCCCGCCACACCATCCTGGTGGATACCTGCACCGGGGAGGACAAGGGCCATCCGCCGCCGTTCGACTTTCCCGGCAAGGAGCGCTGGCAGAAGGAGCTGTTCGCGCTGGGGGTGAGCTACGACAAGATCGACTACGTGTTCTGCACCCATCTGCATATCGACCACACCGGCTGGAACACCACTTTGCGCGACGGGCGCTGGGTGCCGACGTTCCCGAACGCCAAGTACATCTTCCACCAGAAGGAATACGAGGCGTGGGAGGCCGAGCACGCCAAGGGCGCCAATCCGCCTGGCACGGTGTTTCGCGACAATTGCCTGCCGATCGTGGAGGCGGGGCAGGCGCTGCTGGTGAGCGACGATTTCGCGCTGGACGACACGATCACCCTGACGCCGACGCCGGGGCATTCGCCGTGCCATTGCTGCATCAACATCTTCTCCCGCGGGCAGCGGGCGGTGGTTACCGGTGACATGATGCACCATGCCATCCAGTGCCGCGAGGTGGATTGGTGCCCGGGGGTGGATTGGGACCCGAAGCAGGCGGCGGCATCGCGGCGGAAGTTCCTTTCTTCCGTCGCGGATACCGACACGCTGCTGCTGCCGATCCACTTTCCGTCGCCGACGGCGGGGCTGGTGACGTCGGACGGGGACCGCTTCAATTATCGCTTCAAGCGCGACTGAGGAGGCTTCACGATGCCGACCATTGTCATCTCCATGCCCGCCAGCCGCCTTGCCGCTTCGGAGGCGCGGATGGATGGGTTCATCGAGACGGTCGTGAAGCACTGCATGGAGATCATGGAGGTGCCTTCCGACAAGGTGCAGCTGACCTTCGTGCCGGTGCATGAGAAGTTTCATGGCAAGCCGGCGAACATCCATGCGACCTATCGTGACAAGGCTTCCCGGACGAAGGACGTGGTGGAGCGGTTCATGGCGGCGCTGGAGGCGGCGTTCGTGCCGGCGTTCGGGTGCGTGCCGCGGATACGGTGCATGCCGAACGACGAGGGCAAGCTGATGGCGCGCAACTAGCCGGCGTTTCGGGCCTGACAGCAAAACGGCCCGGGGCTTGCGCTCCGGGCCGTTCCTTTGTCTGGGATCTTTCGATTGGGAGCCGGCGGTTAGCCGAACTGGTTCATCGTGTTGTGCGTGCCGCCCGCCTTCAGGGCGGCTTCGCCGGCGAAGTATTCCTTGTGGTCGTCGCCGATGTCCGAGCCGGCCATGTTTTGGTGGCGGACGCAGGCGATGCCCTGGCGGATTTCCTCGCGCTGGATGCTGCGGACATAGCCGAGCATGCCCTGGGCGCCGAAATAGTCGCGCGACAAATTGTCCGCCGACAGTGCGGCCGTGTGGTAGGTGGGCAGGGTGATCAAATGGTGGAAGATCCCCGCGCGCTTGGCGGCATCGGCCTGGAAGGTGCGGATGCGTTCATCGGCTTCGGCGGCGAGCGGGGTGGCGTCGTATTCCACGCTCATCAGCTTCGCGCGGTCGTAATCGGCAACGACGTTCTTGCCGGCAGCGGTCCAGTCGTCGAACACCTGCTGGCGGAAGCTTAGGGTCCAGTTGAAGGACGGGGAGTTGTTGTAGGCGAGTTTGGCGTTGGGAACCACGGCGCGGATGCGGTCCATCATGCCGGCGATCTGCTCGACATGGGGCTTCTCCGTCTCGATCCAGAGCAGGTCGGCGCCGTTCTGCAGCGAGGTGATGCCATCGAGCACGCAACGGTCTTCCCCGGTTCCGGCGCGGAACTGGAAGAGGTTGCTGGGCAGGCGCTTGGGGCGCAGCAGCTTGCCGTCGCGGTTCAGCACGACGTCGCCGTTGCGGGCGGTTTCGGGGGTAATCTCCTCGCAATCGAGGAAGGAGTTGTACTGGTCGCCCAGATCGCCCGGGGTGTGGCTGACGGCGATCTGCTTGGTCAGGCCTGCGCCGAGGCTGTCGGTGCGGGTGACGATGATGCCGTCTTCCACGCCGAGTTCGAGGAAGGCGTAGCGGATGGCGCGCACCTTGGCGATGAAATCCTCATGCGGGACGGTGACCTTGCCGTCCTGGTGGCCGCACTGCTTTTCATCGGAAACCTGATTCTCGATCTGCAGGGCGCAGGCGCCGGCCTCGATCATCTTCTTGGCGAGCAGGTAGGTGGCTTCCGCGTTGCCGAAGCCGGCGTCGATGTCGGCGATGATCGGCACGACGTGGGTTTCATAGTTTTCCACCTTCGCCAGCAACTCGGCTTCCTTCGCGGCGTCACCGGCCTTGCGGGCATCGTCGATCTGGCGGAACAGGCCGCCGAGTTCACGGGAATCGGCCTGGCGGAGGAAGGTGTAGATTTCCTGGATCAGGGCGGGGACGGAGGTTTTCTCGTGCATGGACTGGTCGGGCAGCGGGCCGAATTCCGAGCGCAGGGCCGCGACCATCCAGCCGGAGAGGTAGATGTAGCGGCGCTTGGTGGTGCCGAAATGCTTCTTCACCGCGATCATCTGCTGCTGGGCGATGAAGCCGTGCCAGGCGCCGAGGGACTGGGTGTAGGTGGTGGGATCGGCGTCGTAGGCGGCCATATCCTGGCGCATGATGCCGGCGGTGTAGCGGGCGATGTCCAGGCCCGTCAGGAAGCGGTTCTGCAGGCGCATGCGCGCGACCGATTCCGCATTGATGCTGTTCCAGGTGCCCTTCTTGCCTTCGATGAGGCGGTTAATCTGGGCGGTGTGATCCTGATAGATGGAGCCACGGCCGACCGCGGCGGCCACGCCGCCAGCCAGACCGTCGGGGGAGTAGTTCATCGGGGCCATGGGGAGTTCCTTCACATTGATCCGCGTTCGGTGCGGCCCGACGCATCTAGGATGCTGCGAATGCGAAGTCACGACGGAAAGCGAGGGTTGGGGCGTAAAGCTGTAAAGGAATTTACAGGGTTGGTTTGTGGGGTGTAAATGCGATGGAGGCGCTTTGTAGGGCGTGATAAGCGTAGCGCAATCCGCCAACGCAACGAGCTACAAATACAAGCCTATGACGCCCACCTTCCACGTGTCACCCTGGCACCATGCCCGATTACCGCCGCAACCGTGTTCCGGGAGGCACCTATTTCTTCACGGTCAACCTTCAGGACCGTCGGAGTGATTTGTTAACCAGCGAAATCGAAAGGCTTCGTTCCGCGGTGCGGAAAATCCGAACCCGGCGTCCGTTCCATATCGATGCCTGGGTCGTTTTGCCGGAGCATATGCATTGCCTGTGGACCCTTCCGCCCGGTGATCAGGATTTTTCGACGCGGTGGAAGGAGATCAAGGCAGCGTTTTCACGATCGCTTCCGAAGGTGGAACGCCGGTCGTCGGTTCACATTCGGCGAAGCGAACGGGGGATATGGCAGCGACGATTTTGGGAGCACACGATCCGAAATGAGAAGGATTATGCGGCCCATATGGATTATATTCATTTCAATCCTGTGAAGCATGGGTTGGTCCAGCATGTGACGGATTGGCCGTTGTCGACGTTTCATCGGTGCGTGTCGGCGGGGCTTTATCCGGCAGGTTGGGGCGGGGATGGTACCGAGACCGTTGTGGCCGGGGAACGGATCTGACTTGCGTTGGCGGATTGCGCTTCGCTTATCCGCCCTACTTGTGCTGAGCGAGCGCGGTTCGCCCGTCCGATAGTTCAGATGCGTGGCGCCCCTGCTCCCAACATGGCAACCTCCCCTGATCCAAACGGGAGGAAGCCAAATGCGCATCGTTGCCCTCGAAGAACACTATACCGTTCCACGTATCGTTGCCGGCATATCGCCCGAGGCGGTGGCTCGGCTGGGATTTCCGGGGCCTGAGATTGTCTGGGGGCAGACGACCAAGCGGGCGGAGTTGGCCGAGCTTGGGGAGGCGCGGATCGCGCTGGCTCGGGCGTATAATCATGCGCTGGCGGAGGCCTGTGCGCGGTATCGGGGGTTCGCGCATCTGCCGATGCATTCGCCGGACGCTGCGGCGGACGAGTAGGAGCGCACCGTGCGCGATCTCGGGTTTTGCGGGGGGCTGGTGAACGGCGCCACCGACGGGCGTTTCTCGATGCCTTGCCGGTTTCCCCGGCCGATCGGGCGAAGATCGCGCCCGGCAATGCGGATCGCTGACGCGGTCGTCACGGTTTCGGAACGCCGCCGAAATCGGAGAAATGGCGGCCTGGCGGCCGGCGCTGCTGCTGTCGCGCAGAGCGGGGCCGGCGGTACCGATCCGCGGCGGCGCGGGGATCGGGAGCCGGGCGGCGATCCTACGGGGCGGTTTTGACCGAACTTTACAGGAGTGTCATTTCATATTGACAGACTATATTGTCATGATAAGTTTACGGTTGTCGAAACCCGAGGAAAGCAACCGGGACCAGACCACCTGAGACCAGCGTACCGGAGCGGTATCGTCATGGCGTTGGGAGGTTTCATCGCGGCGGCGGCCTGCAACTCGTGGCGAGATGAGTGGCTAGCCAAACGCCGGCGCCGGAAATGCCTCCGGCGCTCGCGACTACAGTGATGACCCGTCCACGCGCGAGTTGCGCACAACACTCTGAAGGTCTCTCAAGGAGGTGAGGTTATGATCGACGATCCCAATAGAGTCTGGCCAACAGGCCTGACGATCGCAGAATCCGAAGAACTGCATAAGCACCTGATCGATGGCACGCGCGTGTTCTTCTGCATCGCGGTAGTCGCACACCTGCTCGCCTATATCTATTCGCCCTGGCTGCATTAGGGAGAGCGGGCAATGAACCAAGGTAGGATTTGGTGTGTGGTCAACCCGACCGTCGGCTTGCCGCTGTTCCTCGGCAGCGTCGCGCTGACCTCGCTTGCGGTGCATGCCGCGGTGATGACGCATACGAACTGGATGGGCAACTACTGGGCCGGCTCCTCGCGGGTCAAGGCGGCGATGACCGATGGGACGCCTCAGGTCGCGCAGGCGGCCCCGACCGCCCAGCCGGCCTTCGTGATTTCGGTCGCACCGGTGGCCGCTTCCGCCGGCAAGACCGATGCCTCCTTCGTCGTGACCGTGACGCCCAATCCGGCGGCA
>CAINEA010000327.1 GCA_903847525.1 uncultured Acetobacteraceae bacterium
AACCCATCGTCCAGCGGCACCGGGCGCAGGAACTCCACCCGCTCGATCCTGTGGCCATCCAGCGCCCGCACGCCGGCGGAATACTGAAACACGCCGGGAATGTAGCGATATCCTCCGGCAGGCACGTCGATCGTGGTGGCTGTCATGTTCCTGCCCCCGGCTAGGCCCCGTTCCCTGGAACCGTATTATTCGACCCCGAGCAATTCCACATCGAACACCAGCGTCGCATTCGGTGGGATAACCCCGCCCGCTCCGCGCGCTCCGTAACCCAGTTCAGGCGGGATCACCAGCGTCCGCTGCCCGCCGACCTTCATGCCGGCAACGCCCTTGTCCCAGCCCTGGATGACCTGACCGGCGCCCAGGGAGAAGCGGAACGGATCCCCCCGATCGCGCGAGCTGTCGAATTTCTTGCCCTTGGTGTCGGCGGCGGCCGCATCGAACAGCCAGCCGGTATAGTGCACCACCACATTTTTGCCAGCCTCGGCCAATGCGCCGGTGCCTTCCTTGATATCGGTCATCTCTGGTTCCTATTTTCCAATCCAACACCGGTTCTAACCCGCCGGCGGGCGCCTGTTAAGCCAAGCTTGCGGGCTTCCCGAAGCCCCCCTGGCACAGGCCTTGCGTCGCTCCGGTCGATGCGCCCCAAACTTCCAGGGAAACCCTATGCCCCTCTCCCGCCGCTCCGTCCTGAAGACCACCGCCGCCTCGCTGGCACTGCCGCTCGCCTTTCCCTCGATCGCCCGCGCCGAAGCTGCCACCACTCTGAAATACATCCCCTACGCCGACCTCGCTCTGCTCGACCCGCTGGTCAGCGCCTTCATCACTCGCAATCACGTCATGACTATCTTCGAAACACTCTTCGCCCTCGATGAAGCCGGTGTACCGCAATACCAGATGCTCGAAGGCCATAATGTCGAGGCCGACGGAAGGCTTTGGCGCCTGACCCTGCGGGAAAATCTCCGCTTCCACGACAACACCCCGGTACTTGCGCGCGACGCCGTCGCCAGCCTGCGCCGCTGGTCGGTCAAGGACAGTTTCGGCCAGGCGCTGTTCGCGGCCACCGACGAACTGTTCGCGCCGACCGACAAAGTCATCGAATTCCGCCTCAAGCGCCCCTTCCCGCTGCTGCCCAACGCGCTGTCCAAGCCCACCAACCTGATGGCCGCCATCATGCCGGAACGGCTCGCCCTCACTCCCGCCAGCACGTTGCTGAAGGAAATGGTCGGCAGCGGTCCCTATCGCTACGTCGCGGATGAACGCGTACCCGGCGCGCGCAATGTGTACCGCCGCTTCGCAGGCTACGTGCCCCGCCCGCAAGGCACCCCCAGCTTCTTCTCCGGTCCGCGCATCGCCTATTTCGACCAGCTGGAATGGCTCACCACCCCCGACCCCGGCACCCAGGTCGCCGCCCTGCAGGCCGGCGAGGTGGATTGGGTCGAGCAGCCGCTGATGGATCTGGTCCCCAAGCTCCGGGCCGACCCGAAACTCAAGGTCCAGGTGGTTGAAACCAAAGGCCTGATCGGCATGCTGCGTTTCAACACGCTCCATCCCCCGTTCGACAACCCGGCCATCCGCCGCGCCGTGCTGAAAGCGGTCAACCAGCGCGAATTCATGTCCGCCGTGGTCGGCGAAAACGCCTCGTTCGACGATCATGTCGGCATCTTCTCGCCGGGCAGCGACATGGCCAACGACGCCGGCATGGAAGTGCTCAGCGGCAAGCACGACCTTGCGGCACTCCGCAAAGAAATCCTCGATGCCGGCTACAAGAATGAAAAGTTCGTCTACCTCACCTCCACCGACGTGCCGCGCATCAACGCGATCTGCGAAATTGGTGCGGAGATGCTGCGCAAGCTCGGCCTGAACGTCGATGAAATCTCCACCGACTGGGGCACCGTGGTGCAGCGCTCGGTCAGCAAGCAGCCCTTGGACAAGGGCGGCTGGAGCATGTTCGGCGCCTTCACCGGCGGTTATGATTGGCTCAGCCCCGCCACCAACCAGCAGAACCGCGGCAACGGCCTGGCTGGCTATAATGGCTGGCCCACCAGCGAAAGGCTCGAAGCCCTGCGGGATGCCTGGTTCCTGGCCACGGACCTCGCCACCCAGAAGGCCCTCGCACGGGAGCTTCAGTTACAAGCATGGCAGGATGTCCCCACTTTGCCGCTCGGTGCCTACTACCAACCGGTCGCCTACAAAGCCGACCTGACCGGCATGCTGACTGGTCTGCCGATGTTCACCAACCTGCGCCGCATTTCGTAACGCCTATTTTTCAATCAAATTTGGCGAAGTTAGCCCGTCTTCAGACCGATTATGTGCACGGCCAACACCCAATGATGAAAATTTACGCAAAACAGGAGCCCCCGATGCAGCGGCGTGATTTCCTCAAGACAGCGGCCGCCTCGGCCCTAGCTCTGGCCGCCCCCTCCATCGCCTCCGCCGCCGCCGCG
>CAINEA010000328.1 GCA_903847525.1 uncultured Acetobacteraceae bacterium
AGGACCTTACGGCAGGACATCGAGGCGGTTCGCAATGCGGTGCTGGAACGCTGGAGCAATGGGCAGACGGAGGGACAGATCAATAAGTTGAAGACGCTCAAGCGGGCCATGTATGGCCGTGCCGGCGTCGACCTGCTTCGCACCCGGATGATGCCGTTGCAGACCTAACGTTTGCACCGAGAGTGAATCAGACCCTTCCAAGCAGCAACACGACACTCGGCCAGTGCGCAGGCACTGCGTCACCTCGCGCTTCAACGCGCCTCAGCCCTGAACGTAGAGCGCCTGGTAGATCGCCTCGTGGCTGATGCGCATCGTCGTGCCAGCCGGATAGTCGAGCCGCAACCGTTCGGCAATTTGTTGTGGGCTCCATGCCAATCCCCACCGTCGACTGCGGCGGCGCCCGTGTCGTCGACCTTTCCAAGGCACCGCCGGGCCGGCAACCGCGGCACCGCCAGCTGCAAGAATGGCACCCGCAAGCCGCTCCTGCACATAGGATCGCAGCGCCAGGTTCGTCGCGAGTTTCGCCGCTTTCGGGCGACACGCCGCCCGCTCTGCATGCCACTGAGCGGTTGTCGCCCAATAATCCAGGTTGCCGCTACGCGTTGCCGCGTTGCGCCGCAGCTCCTGTCGAGATCGTCGATGGCGCCCGTCCCAGCCGGCAAGCGACCTCCCGCACACCAAAACCCTCCGCGCGCAACAGCGCGATTTCCTCCCGTTCGACAAAGCTCAGATAACGCCCGGAGGTCGGCTTGGACGAACGCGATAGATGCGACGGGGCCATACCACCGGCCGTGCGGAACCAACGAAATCCGACCGGCTGCGATACTCCAACCTTCATCGCCGCGTCCTCGCTCGAGAGCCCCTCGGCGATCAACGCCCAGAACCGTCGCCGATGCTCCTGCCACGCTACAGGAGGTCGCCCTGGCGATCGCAGTTTGTCCCGTAGTGCCCGTTCCGAACGTCGCCGACCCGCCATCGCATCGCCCTACATCCCAGTGTTGCGACAACCGATTGAATTCACCCAATATCTCGCCATGACCTACACCCAGCGCCTGGCCGAAACCAATCTCGTGCCCTCGATGGGCAGCGTTGGCGACAGCTACGACAATGCCCTCGCTGAAACCATCAACGGCCTTTACAAGGCCGAGGTCATCTGGCGACAACGGTCATGGCCAAGTGCTTCGGCAGTGGAAATGGCAACCCTGCGCTGGGTGGATTGGTTCAACAACCACCGCCTTCTCGGCCCCATCGGCTACATCACCCCCGCCGAGGCCGAAAACAACTACTATGCCACCATCGAGAAACTTGATATGGCCGCATGACTCAAACGAAACAGCCTCCGGAGAAACCGGGACGCTTCAATGAGGTGACACCACCTCAATCTGAGGCGATGTCTTTATCGCATCGCCCCCGCAGCCATCGCGCTCCGCTGGAACTGAATGCGTGTCAGAGCCAGTTGACCGGGCCGAGGAAGTCCCGCTTGCCAACTGCCACGCCACGATGGCGTAGAATGTCGTACGCCGTCGTGACGAAGAAGTAGAAGTTGGGAAGGGCAAATTGTTGTAGATAGTCGTTGCCCTTCAGCTTCCGTTCATTGCCACCGGCACTCCAGGCAATGATCTTATCCTCGGCGCCGTTAATCTGGTCGCGCGTCAGAGATTTCACGAAGCTCAGGGCGGTCTCTACGCGGTGCCTGGCGTCCGCGAAGCTCGTGTCGTCCACTACCGGCAGGGCGGGCGGGGTGACACCGGCCAGGCGACCACCAGTGTTCATGCCAAAATCCGCCGACTGCCGGATCTGACGAGCGAGACAGAACATGTCGGGGTACAGCCGATCCTGTAGCAAAGCCGCCTCTTCGACTTTATTGGCGACACAATGGGCGGCGGCCTTGTCGATAATCCCTACCAGCCCGCCAAGCTGCTGAACACAGGGAGTTACGGCCGCATCGTACAGGGTATATGCCATTTGAATTGCTCCTTGGACTGGATTGAGTGGGCTTGATCATAAGCGGATCCCCGTTCAACTGCCAAACCGTCCGGCGGAGTGAAGGGGAGATCGGCGGCGTAGCCAGGCGCGTGGGTCATGTCCCTTCGCGGGGCAGGGTGCGCATCAGCCATGGCAGCGGCAATGCCGCAGCGGCGACGAAGGACATGAGGTAGAAGGCGTTGATATAGCCGATCATTGCCGCCTGACGCTGGATCTCATTGCTCAGTCGGGCGAGGCCGCTAAGAGTGGCCAGGTTCCAGCTGTCCGGTAGTCCAGGATAGATCAGGATGGGGTTATAGGGCGTGATAAACTCCGTCATCCGGGCGTAGTTGGACGCGGTCGATCGGACCAGCAATAGCACGGATATGGAAACGAACAGGCTTGCGCCAAAATTGCGCACGAGGGTGAAGATCGCCGTGCCCTCGGTGATCTGGTGGCGGGGCAGCGTGGTGAAGGTCAATACGGTCATCGGCGTGTAGGCGAGCCCGAAGCCGAAACCCTGCAGCACGTTGGTCCAGAACACGTCAAACCCAGACAGATTAATGTCGAGTTGCGCCATTTCCCATCCTGCGACCGCCTGGGCCAGTAAGCCGCAAGCAACCGCCATGCGCGGTGCTCGTCGCGTAAACGGCACGATGATCAGGAACGCCAGCCAGTTGCCGACTCCACGCGAGGCCAGCAGCGTGCCGATGGCGCTGTCAGAATAACCGCGCAGGTCATGCAACAGGCCTGGAAACAGCACCAGGCTTGTAAAGCTCAGCATCCCCATGAAGAAGGCGAGGAGCACGCCGATCGAGAAATTCCGGTCGCGAAAAAGCCGTGGGTCCACGAACGGACGCGCCTTCGTAGTCATGCAGTGTGTCACGAAAATCCAGAATGCGATGATAGCCAGTAGTGCCGCGACGACCATCTCGGGTGAATCGAACCAGTCCAGGCGCTGGCCACGATCCATGATCAGCTGGACTGCGGTCAACGCCACCGACAGCGCGATAAAGCCCGTCCAGTCAAAGCGTGTCACCATGCGTTCGGTGTGCTCTGACAACGCGAACCAGACGCAGACCATGGCGGCGAGGCCCGGCGGCACGATCATGAAGAACGCACTTCGCCAATCATAGGCCTCGGCCATCATGCTGCCGAAGATCGGCCCGAACACCGGACCGACGACGCTGCCAGCTCCCCAGATCACCATGACCATGGCATGCAAATGTCGGGGAAAGCTGGCCAGCAGGATCGCCTGGCCCAGCGGCATGATCGGCGCGCCGCACAAGCCCTGCCCGATGCGGTACAGGATTAGCGTCGTTAAACTGCCAGCAAAGCCGCACAGCAGCGAACTGATGGTGAAGCCTGCCAGCGCGATCAACATCAGGCCGCGCCAGCCCAGCCGGCTGGCCAGCCAGCCGGTCAAAGGGGTGGCAACTGCGGTGGCCACCAAATTCAGGGTGATCACCCATGAAATCTCATCCTGGGTCGCCGAAAGACTGCCACGAATTTGCGGCAGCACAACGTTGGCGAGGGTGATGGTCATGCCGAACAACAGGGTAGAGAGCTGCACCATCAGCAGGATCAGCCATTGGCGGGAACTGATGCTGAAAATGCCGTCTTTGCGGCCCTTGTTCTTGGTTATTGGGCTCATGGGTTCCCAGCCGGTTTCCGGTATGAATCTCCGGCCGTCCAGAACGTTATGCCTCGTTGGTTGTCTGTCAACGCGGCTGCGTGCACCGGCGGTGGCCGGCCCCGCCACCATCGTCATGCAGGCGATGAAGCCCTTGGTGGCACCTCATGGATCGGCCGATCAACGTCAGCCGCTGGGTATGGCGCTACTCGGAGGCGAGCCGTCATGAAATGATCAAAGAGAAGCATACGTCGCAATGAATCCTTCTCTCAGGGGACTTGGCTAATCGGCCGCACAGAGCAAATGTGGATCATTCCTGCTGAGGATGCCGCACGGTAATCAGCAGCCATCTTCGAGCGGAACAGCGTCGCCCTGACCGGAGAACCGGCAGGGCTCGGGATGGTAGCAGGCGCCCGACTGTCGGGAGCCGCACTAGGAGATCCCAATGGCACCTTCCGAAACGGCCCAGAAAATGCTCAGCGCAGCCGCGCAGCGCCCCGATGGGCAGTTTGAATTCCCGCCGAAGCTTCCAGCAGCAGCGCGAGATGCGGTGATCCGAAGCTTGCTCAAGCAGGATCTCGTGATCGAGGTGGCCGCATCCGCGGAACAACGATCGATGGCGTGACGCCAGGATGAGGCTGGCGGTTGGATGGCAGTCCGGCTTTCGGACGCTGGTGTCCAATCGGTCGGGCTGATGGTGGCAAACCGTGCTGCCGACGCTGACCAGGAACGCGCTCCTGACGGCGCCGGGGGGCTTCACCTGGGCTCGCAGGAGGCCCCGGATGCGAGCGATGGCCATCCGCCATCCAGCTGCCTGGGCCCCAGAAGCCCCTGAAAGCCGCCCGTATGACGCTCCTGAACGGGCCTTCAGTGGCACGCTCCGGTTGGCTGACCTTCCGGCACCTGCAGATGGCGGCATCGTGGATCGTCAGCCCGCCCAAGGCCAGGCCGTAGCGCCGCAAACAGCCTCACTGGAGGCTCTGGCCCCGATGTCTTCTCGGTAGCCGCCTACAGGCGTGGCAGACGGCCCCACGCCCGCCGCTGGGCCGATAACCCACAGCACGCTCCGGCAGGCCTCTCAGGCGCTGCTGGAAGCTTGGGATTGGCAGCCACCGCATGAGGTTTCGCGCGCGCTGGACGGGCCGATCGCCGCCCTCCGTGCTCACCTCGCGCGGGCGCGGGCGCGTGCACGCGGCAACGGTGGCGGATCTCGCATTCCTCGTGAGGACACGAAGCAGAAAAAGGTGCTGGCCCTGCTTGGCCGCACAGAGGGCGCCAGCCCGCACATGTTGTTCAGCCGTCCCAGACGGCTCAGATTTCTGTCTCATACTCGCTTCCCTCAGGGGTTACGATGAGCCACAAATCCTCCAATCCTCAAGCTCGCCAATTTGTCTCGTAGTTGCTGACGGCGGACACTTCGGCAGGCGCGCCCTGATGGCCATGCCGATTGTCATGCCGAGGGTTACCGCGCAGAAGGTGATGATACCCATCCAGAATGGAATCACGTGGGAGGTCATTTCGTTTCCCGCCTGGCTATTCGCGGGCGGCGGGCGCCCTGCTTGCTTCCTCACGGATCTGGCGCAGGATGTCGCGGCGGAGCGTGTTGAAGGCAGGGTCGGTCAGCATGTCGATGTCGCGCGGGCGCGGCAGGTTGACCGGATTGCGCGAGCGGATGCGGCCGGGGCGGGCGCTCATGACGTAGA
>CAINEA010000329.1 GCA_903847525.1 uncultured Acetobacteraceae bacterium
CGGTCTGGCTTGGCCAACGGCTGAACCTGCCGGTAGTGGTCACCGCCCGCGGCACGGACGTGAACCTGATCCCGCAATACCCCCGCCCCCGCCAATTGCTGCGCCAGGCCATCGCCGGCACCGATGCCGTGGTCGGCGTCAGTTCCGCCCTGCGCGACGTGCTGCTGGAACTCGGCGCCGATCCCGCCAAGGCCGCCACCCTGCGCAACGGCGTGGAAATGGAAACCTTCCGCCCGCTGCCGGACCGCGCCGCCATCCGCGCCGGCCTCGGCCTCACCCGCAAGACCCTGATCTCCGTCGGCTACCTGATCGACCGCAAAGGCCATCACCGCACCATCGAGGCGATGAAGAGTTTGCCGGATTTCGAACTGATCATCGCCGGGGAGGGGCCGGATCGCGCCAAGCTCCAGGCCCAGATCGACCAGGGCGGCCTCGCCGACCGCGTCCGCCTGCTCGGCCCGCGCCCGCACGCCGAACTTCCCACGCTCTACAATGCGGCCGACGCGATGGTGCTGGCGTCTTCGCGCGAAGGCTGGGCGAACGTGCTGCTCGAAGCCATGGCCTGCGGCACCCCGGTGGTCGCCAGCAACATCTGGGGCAACCCGGAAGTGGTGCAGAACCGCAACGCCGGCGTGATCTACGACCCGAACACCGCCGAAGGCATCGTCGCCGGCGTGCGCGACCTCTTCGCCAATCCACCCACCCGACAAGCCACCCGAGCCTACGCGGAACCGTTCAGCTGGGATGAAACCACCGCCGGCCAACTGGCGCTGTTCCGCCGCGTACTGGCCGGCCGTAGGCAACGCTAGGGTATCGCGTCCTGCCCGCTCGGCTCCGTGCGACGTCCGAACCGTTTAGCCGCCGGTAAAGTTCGGCTTTCGCTTCTCGGTAAAGGCGGAAACCGCCTCCTGGTGATCGCTGGAAAGGTTCGACTGGGTTTCCAGGCTGATGCTGAGGTCCATCGTGGAATGGGCGATCTGGCGCAGCGGAATGTTGATCACCTGCTTGGTCCACCGTATCGACTTCATGGCCCCGGCGGCCAGCCGCCGCGCCAGGGCGTAGACCTTCTCGTCCAGTTCCTCCGGCGGCACCACGTGATTGATCAGCCCGATCCGGTGCGCCTCCGCCGCGGTCATTAAATCGCCGGTGAACAGGTATTCCTTGGCCCGCGCGAAGCCGATCAATTGCGGCCACATCAACGCGCCGCCGTCACCGGCGACCAGACCGGCATTGACGTGCGGATCGCCGATCTTCGCGGTGTCGGCGGCGATGATGATGTCGCACATCAGCGCGATCGTGGCGCCGAGGCCGACGGCGTGGCCGTTGACCCGCGCGATGATCGGCTTGTCGCATTCCAGCATGCGGAAAATGATGCGTTTTGCTTCCGGCACGCTGGTCGCGTCCCACAGCTTCGGGTTATCGATCTTCTGCTGCATCGCGATCACGTTGCCGCCTGCCGAGAAGGCGCGGCCGGCACCGGTCAGCACCACCACGTGGACCTCCGGGTCGTCCTGCACGTCCTCCCAGATGCGCGACATCGAGTGGTGCATATCGGCCGAGAACGCGTTCATCGATTCCGGCGCGTTCAGGGTGATGGTCATCACCTTGTCCTGCTTCTCGACCTTCAAGCCGCCGTACTGGCTGTAGTCGTAGACCTTGTCGAGCGATGGCATGGCGTTGGTTCCCCCGATTGCTTTTGTTCAGCCGACAGATCGCGTGTCTGGCGCTTGCTTAGGACAGATTCAGGCCGCCGCCAAATCCATTTCCGGTGAAACCATACCGAATTCCTTCGCCAGCAGCGTGTAGGACCGCCGCCGCGCCATCGGGTCATGCGCGGCGGTCAGGACCGCGATTTCCTCCACGCCGCATTCCCGGGCGATTTCGTGCAGCTTCGCCGCGACCACATCGGGCGTGCCGAAGATCGCCCGTTCCTGGATCCGCGCGATATGGGCCCGGTCGGCATCGGTGTAGGGATACGCCTCGGCTTCCTCCGGCGAGGCAAGCGGCGCGAAGATGCCCCGGTCGCGGTTCAGCCGGGCCAACGCGCGGGAGGAAAACAGCCGGGTCGCTTCAGCTTCGGCTTCCGCCGCCAGCGCCCACACGCATACCGCACCCAGCGGTTCCGGATGGCGGGCGCTCGGCCGGTAGGTTTCACGGTACAGCTGCAATGCCTGGGCTGCACCGCGCTCGCTGATGAAATGGGCGAAGCAATGCGGCAGGCCGAAATAGGCCGCCACCTGGGCGCCGAAATCGGAACTGCCGAGGATCCAGACCTCCGGCGAGGTCGGTCCCTGCGGCTGGGCAACGATGTCGCGGAACGGGTGGCCCTCCACCAGTTTCTCGCCGGCCAGCCAGTTCAGCAGGTCGCGCACGGCGGAGGGGAAATGCTCGGCGGCCTTGTCGGCATTGGGATTGAGCGCATAGGCGGTCCGGCCGTCCGAGCCGGGAGCGCGGCCCAGGCCGAGGTCGATGCGTCCCGGCGCAATCGCTTCCAGCACGCGAAACTGTTCCGCGACCTTCAAGGCCGAATAATGCGGCAGCATCACCCCGGCGCTGCCGATGCGGATGCGTTGCGTGGTCGCCGCCACGGCGGCCATCAGGATTTCCGGCGCGGACCCGGCGATGCTGTCGGAGTTGTGGTGCTCGGCGACCCAGTAGCGATGATAGCCCAGCGCCTCCACATGCCGTGCCAGCGCGATGCTTTCGCGAATGGAGGCGTCGGGCGAGCGCCCGGTCACCACGGTGGATTGGTCGAGAACGGAGAGCCGCAGCATTCGTCGTCTCCTTAAAAGCTCACATGTCCGAATATCAGTTGCAGCAGCACGAAAAGAAAGCCACCGACCAGGAAGCCGACGATCGTGCCGTTCACCCGCACATATTGTAGGTCCTTGCCGACGCTCAGTTCGAGCCGGTCGGTGATGGTGTCGGTGTCCCAGCCGGCCACCACGCCGGCGATGAAATCGGACAATTGCGCCTGCGCCGCTGGCAGCAATCCGCCGACGATGCCCTCCGCGGCCGTCTGCACCCGGGCGCGGGCGGCGGGGTCCTGTTCCAGCATGGTGCCGAGATTGACGAAGGCGGATTGCAGAACCTCCACCGTGCGCCCGTTCGGCCGTGCCGCGTCCGCTTCCAGCGCCAGGCGCAGCCGGGCCCAGATGTCCCACAGCCAGGCCTGGATCGTCTCGTGCGCCACCACCCGGCGGATCGCCGCCCCCACCTCGGCGGCGCGGGCGGGGTCTTCCTCCATGCGGGTGATCTCGCGCTTCACCCATTCATCGAAGGCCGCGCGCAGTTCGGACCCATCCGGCTCCAGTTTGTCCAACTCCGCGTTCAGCACGCCCAGGGTTCGCTTGGCCACCATGGCGCCGACCGCCCAGCCGACCAGCCGGCCGCCCTGCTCGCGCACCCGTTCCTCGATGGCGACGCGCAGCGCATCTTCCTTGCTGGCGAGCAGGGTTTTCAACTGGCCGAGGATGAAGCTGAACACCTCCTGGTGCCGCCCGCCGGCGACCAGCCCGTGCAGCGCCCGAGCCACCACGCGCCCGGCGCCGGGACCGCCGAGCACGCGCGGCACGATCCGCGCGACCACGCGCCGCGCCCGTCCGTCCTCCACCGTCGCCAGCAGCCGCGGCAGGGTGCCGGCCAGCGCCACCGCGGCCGGCCGCGCTCCGGCGGGGTCGGCCAGAAAGCGGCTCAGGATCGCCGGCAGGTCCAGCTTCGCCAGCACGCCTGCAACCTCGCGCTGGGTGAACACGTGGTTGGAGACGAACCGCCCCAGCGCCCGCCCCAGCCGCGCCTTCTGCGTCGGGATGATGGCGGTGTGCGGGATCGGCAGTCCGAGCGGATGGCGGAACAGCGCGGTGACCGCGAACCAGTCGGCGATGCCGCCGACGAATCCGGCCTTCGCCGCCGCCTGCAGGATATCAGTGTAAAGCCCGGGCGGCATGGCGTAGGTCGCGAGCGTCAGCGCGGCCATCCCGACCAGCAGGCCGGTGGCAATGGCGCGATGAAAGCGCAGCGCGCGCCTGGCGTCGTCGTCGGGGGATCGGTCGGTCATGGCGGCAACATAGGATGCCGGCGAGGGCGGCGCACATCCCCTTTCCGGCCCCTTGCGGCGGGTTCCTTCGGGATAGCCCTTTTCCCCGGCCAAATTGGAATGTTATAAAGTAACCATGTTCGATCCCCTCTCCCCGACCGGAGCCTTGGGCGCGCGGCTGCTGCTGGCGGCGGCGCTGCTGGCCGGGCTGTGGCTGGTGGTCGCCTGGGCAATCGCATGACCCCGCCTGCAATCCGCGTCGAGAACCTGACGCTGTCCTATGACGGCCAAAAGGCTGTTTCCGGCCTGTCCGGCACGTTCGAGCCGGGCAGCCTGACCGCCATCGCCGGGCCGAACGGCGCCGGCAAGACCACGTTGCTGCGGGCCCTGGCAGGGCTGCACCGGCCCGACGGCGGATACGTCCACACCATCGCCCCCGCCCAACACCAGATCGCCCTGCTGCCGCAGGCGAGCCAGCTCGACCGCAGTTTCCCGATCTCCTGCCTGGAAATGGTCGCCCTCGGCCACTGGGCGCGGATCGGCGCCTTTCGTGGCCAAACGGCGCCGATGCGCACGGCGGTGCGGGCGGCGCTTGCCTCGGTCGGATTGGCGGAATTGGCCGCGCGCCCGGTCGGCAGCCTGTCCGCCGGACAGTTCCAGCGCGCCTTGTTCGCCCGGATGATCGTGCAGGACGCGCCGGTGCTGCTGCTCGACGAGCCGTTCACCGCGGTGGATGAACGCACCG
>CAINEA010000330.1 GCA_903847525.1 uncultured Acetobacteraceae bacterium
CGTCGCGGCCTGGGCGAATGCCAATCGGGACCTGATCGATGAGTTCTGGGATGGCGAGATCGATTCCTTCGAGGAAATTACCAGCCGGGTGAAGAAGGTACCGCCGCCCGGCTGGAGATAAGTTCCCGGAGCGGCACCGCTCCATGAATACCCGGAGCGACGCCGCTCCACGAACATAGGACGCCGCCAATGGATAAGGCCGAGATCACCCAATGGGCGCTGGCCAATGGTTGGCGGCTGACCGACGGCAATCCATGCCTGTCCAAGCCGGGCCGGCCGAACGAGGCGATCGTGCGGATCGTGCTGAAGGCGACGGTCGCGAACCTGGAGATCAAGAAGCCGTCCGGCAAATGGGACAAGATCTCCGGGGCCGCCTATCCGCAGATCGAGGCCGATGCCGATAGCGGGTTTCCGGGCGGGCTGGGATTGCAGACCATTCCGGGCATCACGAAGCTGATGCAGGACAATCGCGACCAGGCGGTGTTCGGTGGGATGCCGGCGAAGCGGGCGGCCGGACCGGATATCCATTCGGTCTTTGGACCCAAGCGCGGCTAGCCGCCCCCCTTCCCAGCCCGGCGATGCCCGCAGCCCTGACAAACATCCTGGAGCACGTTCCGGCAGGGCGGCTGGACGAAGAATTCATCGAGTTGCTCTCCGCTCCCGGCCTGCGGATAGAACGTATCGTTTCAACCGGACAATGCACCCCAGCGGGCGAGTGGCTGGAACAGCGGCGGGGCGAATGGGTGCTGCTGATTCAGGGGCATGCGTCTCTGCGTCTGGAAACGATCCCCGAGGCCCGTCACCTGCGCCCAGGCGATCACCTGCATATTCCCGCCGGACTGCGCCATCGCGTGGAGGCCACCCAGGCCGAACCGCCGACCATCTGGCTGGCGGTTCATTACGGTTGATGGCGTTCGGCGCAATAGCGGTTCCAGGCCTCCGGCAGCAACCGGATCATTCTATCCGCCCATTCGCGCTGGCCGGCCGGGTGCTTGATCAGGTCCTGGCGGATCTCGATTTCCAGATAGGGCAGGCCCCGTGCCTCCGCATGGACGGGGGCGGTGTAGTCGGAGGTGTTGGAAACCGAATAGGGCTCGTTTTCCCCGATGCACAGGCCCGGCTCGGCACGCAGCAGCTCCAGCAGGATGCGCGACAGGCCCAGATCCTGGTTGAACAGCACGCCGGCATGCCAGGGACGGGCGACGCCTTTGTAGACCGGGGTGAAACTGTGCATGGCGACCAGGGCCGTGGGCCGGCCGGCGCGGGCATCGAGCGTGCGGGCAAGGCGGTCATGATAGGGCTGGAACACCTCCCGCACCCGGGCGGCGCGCTGCGCCTCGGTCAGGCCGATATTGCCGGGGATCGCGGTCGCCTCGCTGAGTTCGGGGATCGAGGTGGGGCTGGTGGGGGGGCGGTTGCAGTCGATCACCAGGCGGGAATAGGCCTGCCCGATCAGGAAGGCATCCAGCCCGGCCGCAACGAGGCGCGACACCTGCCAGATGCCGATGTCCCAGCCGATATGCCGGGCGATCTCGTGATCGGGCA
>CAINEA010000331.1 GCA_903847525.1 uncultured Acetobacteraceae bacterium
AAAAAACTGAGGTTGGAGAGTTCGATCACCCGAAGTTTGAATCCTAGAAGCCGTCGTCACGTCAACAAACTTTCTGAGCGGTAGCGACATGGAAGCGAACGGGGAGATGAGCAGATACCAGGGTACGGGTGTGCTGTTCCTGGAAGAACATCGCAAGCAGTTTCTGTTCGAATACGCGGCGGTGATCAACAGTTGCGAGGTAGCGGCACCCAACCGTGTGATCGTGCGAACGTTCGATCTAAAATTCCTGCAGGATGGCAATATCTGTTCGGACTTCCTGAATATCCTGCAATGCCCGATGGATCCGGTGGAGCTGCGCTATCCGGAGAATGATCTGAACGTGCGCCCGCCGCTGGAGTGGTCGGAGATTCTTCGCGCCTGCAATGCGGCGGGGAATACGACGCGCGCGGCCCGGCTGATGGCCGCCAATCCGGTGCTGGCGCCGGGTGGGCGGCAGCGGACGGAGGCCTATTACTATCACGCCGATGTCCGCGACTATGTATTAACCAATACATGCCGGGAAACCTGGACCTGATCACAGTCTATCTGCGCGACCGGCCACTGGCGGAAAGGCAGTACTGGACCTTGCTGAACCCGGCCTCGACCGGAGGTCAACTCGATCCGGCGAGCCTGGTGGCATGCCTGGCGTATCTGGCCGGCCGGTCGAGCGAGTGGGCAACGCGGGGCATCTGCGCCAGGTGCATGACGCCTCCTGAGGTGTCGCGCGACCGGAGCGGTTTCAGGCTGAGTGAAACCACCCTGGTGCCGATGACGATTTCCGTATCGGTGACGCCGCGCGTGGGTTCAGCGGCGGATGCAGGCGCGAAAACACCCAGCGCGCAGGCGCTGAGCGTAGCCAGGATGAGATGACGCATCTCCAGCTTCTCCCTGACCGGCCGGCTTGCGGCGATATGCCACCATTTTCTTGTTTGTGCCGTCCGGGTCACGGAGACTACACCGGCTATACATGAACAAGGCCGCAGATCACGAAATCGTGATCTGCGGCCTTGAGCCGTTGGCGGCCGGCTTATTGCACGGGTTAGTAGCCGATGGTCCCCGGCTCGACCTGAACGAACTTGCCGCCCTTGACCTGCAGCAGGAACGATTCGCTGGCGCCCTGGTGCTTGGCCGGGCCGAAGGTGATCGCCGGCGAGCCGAAGATGTCGTGGTAGCCGTTGATCTTCTCCATGCCCGTGACGAAGCTGTCCACGGTCAGGTCCTTGCCGGCGTTCTGCAGACCCATGATCAGCAACTGCGCGCCGGTATAGCCAATCTGTGCCGCCGGGTTCGGGTCCTTGCCATAGAGCGCATGGTACTTCTTGACGAAGTCGGCGACCGCCGGACGCTTGTCGTCCGCATCTACCAGCACGAAGGACGTGACGGTGTAGAACCCCTCATTCGTTCCGCCGGGAACTTCTGCGATCGCGGTGTCGTAGGAGGCGACTTGGCCGACGATGTCCACATCCCAGCCTGACTTACGGATGGCGGAGATCAACTGGTTGGTGTCGCGCACGATGGTGCCGACGAAGACCACATCGCATTTCGCGTCACGCAGCTTGGCGACCGAGGCGGAGAAATCGGTGTCGGTCGGCTTATGCGTGGTTTCCGCGACGAGCTTGATCTCCATCGCCTTGGTCTGGTCCCAGACGCCGCTCATCAGGTCCTTGCCGAAATCGGTGTCCTGATAGGCCGCGCAAAGGTTCTTCTTACCCTTCTTATCGACGAAATACTTCACCCCCGCGCGCATCTGATCGTAGTAGGACGACAGCAGGCCGAACTTCATATGATGGAACGGCTCGTACATCGAGCGGGCGGAGGTCAGCGGGAAGACGTTCGGCACGCCCTTTTCTAGCTGTTCCGGCATCACGGCGTTATTCATCGGCGTGCCGCCGTTGGCCACCATCAGGAACACGTTGTCGCGGTTGATCAGCTTGTTCGCGGCCTGGATCGAGCGCGGGATCTGGTACTGGTTGTCCTCGACAATGTATTTGATCTTGCGGCCGTTGATGCCGCCCTTGGCGTTCACCTCGTCGAAGGCCATGCGATAGGCGTTGGAGTTGTTCACCCCCCAGGCCACGGTCACGCCGGACAGGTCGGTGTAGGTGCCGATGGTGATTTCCGTATCGCTGACACCGCGCACGGCGGCGGCCTGGGCACTTACACTGAAAGCTGCCGTCGCGACGGCGGCCAAGAGAAACTTACGCATAGAAAGACTACTCCTTGGTTGTTTGAAAAAAAGTGGCTCAGTAGCCGAGGGCTGCCGGCAACACGGAGGTCCAGCGGCCGCCCTTCACCTGCACCAGGAACGCCTTGCTGGAACCGTGATGCTGGCCGGGGCCGAAGCTGTATTCGGGTGAATCAAAGATGTCCTTGTAGTCGTGGATCTTCTCCATGCCGGCGATGAAGCTGTCCACGGTCAGGTCCCGGCCGGCATTTTGCAGGCCCTGGATGGTCATCTGGGCCGCAGTCCAACCGACCTCGGCAGCGAAGTTGGGATCCTTGTTGTATGCGGCTTTATACTTCTTGACGAAATCCTGCACCGCCGGGCGCGGGTCGTCGGGATTTGCGAACAAAGACGGTGTCATGGCATAAACGCCCTCGGTGATCCCGCCGGGAACTTCGGCGACCGCGCTGTCGTAAATCGCGCTCTGGCCCATGATGTCGACATCCCAGCCAGTCTTGCGGATGGCGGCGACGATCTGGTTGGTGTCGCGGACGATGGTGCCGACGAAGATGAGGTCGCAATTGGCATCACGCAGTTTCGCCACCGAGGCGCTGAAATCGGCGTCCGTTGGTTTATGCGTGGTTTCGGCGATGAGTTTCATCTCCATCGCCTTGGTCTGGTCCCAGACGCCATTCATGATATCGCGGCCGAAATCGGTGTCCTGATACATCGCGCACAGGGCCTTCTTGCCCTTCTTCTCGACGAAGTATTTCACGCCTGCCCGCATCTGGTCGTAGTACGAGGCGAACTGGCCGAATTTCAGCTTGTGATACGGGTCGTACATCGATCGTGCAGCGGTCAGCGGGAAGACATTCGGCACGCCCTTGTCCAACTGCTCCGGCATGACCGCATTGTTCATCGGGGTGCCGTCATTGCCAACGAGGATGAACACGCCATCCTTGTTGATCAGCTTATTGGCCGCCTGGATCGAGCGGGGGACCTGGTACTGGTTGTCCTCGGTGATGAACTTGATCTTGCGGCCGTTGATGCCGCCCTTGACATTGGCCTCCTCGAAGGCGAGGCGCCATGCATTATTGTTGTTGACACCCCAGACAGCGGTGACGCCAGACAGATCGGTATAGGAGCCGATGATGATCTCATTATCGGTGACGCCGCGCACCGGATCGGCCGCGGAAACGGGCGCGGCGACGCTGGCTGCAGCCAGGAAAAGCGAAACGGCGACGGTTGAAATCGGAGCACGCATCGTGGCTTCCTTCCTTACGCCGTGTTTGGTGTCCGTACGACCTCGCCCCGGCGATCAGGCGTCGGTGTACATCGTGTCGATAAGATCCTTGTATTTGGCATGCACGAAAGAGCGTTTCAGCTTCATCGTCGGCGTGAGTTCGGGATCTTCCGGCTCGAGCTTCTGTTCAATCAGGCGGAACTGCTTGATCTGCTCGACCCTGGCGAATTTCTCGTTCACCCGGTCCAGTTCGCGCCCGATTAGCTTGCCGACCTCCGGGGAACGCGCGAGGCTGGTGAAGTTGGAGAACGCGACGTTCTGGTCCTGCGCCCATTTCTCCACGTTTTCATGGTCGATCATGATCAGGCAGGACAGATATTTGCGCTTGTCGCCGATCACCACGGCATCGGCGATGAAAGAACTGAATTTCAGTTCGTTCTCCAGTTCCGAGGGCGTGATGTTCTTGCCGCCGGAGGTGATGATGATGTCCTTCATGCGGTCGGTGACGCGCAGGAAGCCATCCTTCATTTCACCGACATCACCGGTATGCAGCCAGCCGTCGCGGACCGTTTCTGCAGTTCTTTCCGGCGTTTTCCAGTAACCCTGGAAAACGTGCTCGCCACGGATGAGTACTTCCCCTTCGGCCGACAGCTTAATCTCGCCGTAGGGGACGCAGACGCCGACCGTGCCAAGGCGGATGTCGCCTGCTGGCATCGCTGTGGCGATACCGCCGCATTCGGTCTGGCCATAGACCTCCAGCATCGGCACACCGAGCGCCAGGTACCAGCGGATCAACTCGGGTGAAATCGGCGCGGCGCCGACATAAGCCCAACGGATGCGATTGAGCCCGATCTCTCGGCGCAGACTGCCAAGCACGAAATAACTGGCCAGGCCGTAGAGCAGCCGATCCAGCACACCCGGCGATTTGCGGGCGACGCGGGCGTCGGCGACACGCAGGCCGGTGTCGATCGCCCAACGATAGATCTGGCGTTGCAGCCAGGTGGCTTCCTGCACCTCGATCTGGATGCGGGAATGAAACCGCTCCCAGAAGCGCGGCACCGCGGTCATGATCGTCGGCTGCAATTCGCGCAGGTTCTCGGCGATGGTTTCCGGGCCTTCGACGTAGTTGCTGATGGTGCCGGAATAGAGGGCGTAATAGAGGCCGACGATGCGCTCCGCGACATGACACATCGGCAAAAAGGCCAGACGCTCATCGCCGGCGCGCTGATCGGCCAGACGAACGCCGTTGACGCAGTGGAACAGGATGTTGCGATGGCTGAGCATCGCCCCCTTCGGCGGGCCGGTGGTGCCGGAGGTGTAGACCAGGATGGCGGTCTGCTCGCCGGTGATGCGCGCGATGCCAGACTCCCAGTCGCCCGGATTGGCGCGGTCATGCGCTTCGCCGCGGGCCAGAAAGGCGGAAAAGCTTTCGCAGATAGGATCGTCGAGATCGCGCAGACCGGTCATGTCGAAGATGACGATGCGGATCAGCGCCGGACAGGTCGCCTTGGCCTCCAGCGCCTTGTCGAGCTGTTCCTCGTTCTCGACGAAGATGATCTTCGCCTCGGAATTATTCAGCAGATAGGCTACCTGGGTTGGCGCGTCCGTCGGGTAGATACCCGCGGAGATGCCACCAGCAGCGAGGATACCGAGATCGGCATAGACCCATTCGGGAATGGTTTCCGCCAGCACCGCGGCGACATCGCCGGGCGCGAAGCCGAGCGCCTTCAGGCCCATGCTGACATGGCGCGCCTGCGCGGCGAGTTGTTGCCAGCTGACTTCTTTCCAGATGCCACGATCCTTCTGGCGCAGGATTGTGCCGCCACCCTGCGCCTTGACCCGCGCCAGCAGCATAGAGGGCACGCTGCCGCCGATGCCCTCATCTTCATACGCAATGAATTGGCGCCCGTCGGCGCCGGTCCAGGTTCGTTCGCGCACAGTCATCGCCACAGCTTCTTCCTCTTCCACCGGCGGCCCGCTCGAACCCCTTCCTGCTTTTGGCCGAGATAGAATTCCTTGATGTCGTCCTTTTCCATGAGTTCGGAACACACACCTTCCATGACGATGCGGCCAACCTCGATGATGTAGCCGTAATCGGCGGTCTTCAGGGCGATATGGGCATTCTGCTCGACGAGCAGGATCGCCACGCCGCGCTCGCGGTTGATGCGGCGGACGATTTCGAAGATCTGCGACACCAGCAGCGGCGACAGCC
>CAINEA010000332.1 GCA_903847525.1 uncultured Acetobacteraceae bacterium
AGGTGAATTTCGACAAGGAGTTGCTGCGCCGGTTCTACCTGAAGAACGGCTACATCGATTTCGAGGTGACGGACGCAAAAGCCGAACTGTCGCCGGATCGCAACTCCTTCTTCCTGACCTACACGTTGAAGGAAGGCGATCGCTTTCGACTGGGCACGATCAAGGTGAACTCCTCTCTGCGCCACATCACCGGCGACGAGCTGTTGCCGACCGTGTCGATGTCGGAAGGCGATTGGTATGACGGCGACGCCGTCAGCCGGACCGTCGACCAATTGGTCGAGGAAGTACAGCGCCGCGGAACGGTGTTCGTGGATGTGAAGCCACGGATCACCCGCAACAACGAGAAGCACATCGTCGACCTCACCTTCGAGGTTACCGAGGGTCCCCGCGTATATGTCGAGCGCATCGACATCCAAGGCAACGTGCGCACCGAGGACAAGGTGATCCGCCGCGAGATGCGGCTCGCCGAGGGCGATGCGCTGAATGCCCAGTTGATCCGCAAATCGCGTACGCGCCTGACCGATCTGCAATATTTCGGCGGTGTGGAAGTGCAGCCGCAGCCTGGCAGCACGCCCGACAAGACCGTGGTCAACGTAAACGTGCAGGAAAAGGCAACCGGTGAATTGTCGTTCGGTGGCGGTTACTCCACCGATGCTGGCGCCTTGGTCGACGTCGGCTTGCGGGAGAGAAACCTCCTCGGCACGGGCGTCAGCGCCGGGATCAACGGCGTGCTGGCACAGAAGCGCAGCTCGATCGACGCCTACGTGACGGATCCCTACTTCCTCGACCGCAATCTCGTGGCTGGTGCAGACGTCTTCTACATCACGACCAACCACATCAGCACAACCGTGTATGACGAGAAGCGGATCGGCTTCACGCTGAGTGCCGGGTATCAGTACAACGAACATCTGAGCCAGGGCTGGTCCTACTCACTGATCGATCGTGACGTGACGAACATCGAGCAGGGCGCGAGCTTCTACATCCTGGATCAGGCCGGCTATTCTTCGTTGTCCCAGATCGGCCAGGTCCTGACGCTCGATTACCGCGACAGCCGCATCAATCCGCACGATGGCTTCGTGGTTCGTGGCGGTACCGACTTCGCTGGCGTTGGCGGTTCCTCCCAGTTTATCCGCACCAAGCTGGATGGCAGTTACTACATCCCCCTGGAACGGTTCTTCAATAATCCGGACTGGGTGATCGCGATATCCGGCGGCATTGGCTACTTCTTCAACCTAGGAGTGCAGGAGCAGATCATCGACCGCTTCTTCCTGGGTGGCGAGAACTTGCGCGGGTTCGAGGCAGGTGGCGCCGGGCCGCACGATATCCAGACGGGTGACGCTCTTGGTGGTCGGTTCATCTGGACGCAGTCGACCGAATTGCGGTTCCCGCTGCCGGTGCCTTCGGATCTCGGGTTGACCGGACGCACGTTCGTGGACGTTGGTGCCAACAGCCAAGCCAGCTTCGAGTCTGGATATTGCCCGAATGCCGCTCCCGGCACGGCCAATCCGAATGCTTGTCCCCCGATCTATCAGAGTGCCTTGCCCCGCGTCGGTGTTGGTGCCGGTATCTCGTGGCAGACCCCGCTTGGCCTGATCAACCTGGATTTGACGCCCTTCGTCGTCAAACAAAAATATGATCAAACCCAAATCTTCCGGTTCGGCTTCGGCACGAGGTTCTAGTGAAAAAATCCCGCATATTCGCGGCGGCCACGATCGTGGCTGCCGGCCTGTTCGCCTTTGACGTGCCCGCTTTTGCCCAACAGGACTGGTTCGTTCCCGGGCAACAGCGTGTGCCCGGGGGCCCGCGTCCTGGCGCACCGGCCGCCGGTCCTCGCGCGGCTGGTCCTCGTCAGGTTCCCGTTCAACAGCGGGCGCCAGGCCCCGGCAATTTCCCGCAACAGGGCGATGATCAGGAAGGACCACCGCCGCTGCAGGTAGAACTGCCGCCCGCGCCACCTGTCCCGTCCTTGCCGCGGGCGGCCAGCCCACCGGCGATCGTCGCCGGTCTGATTTCGGTGCCCGATGTCATGCGGGCTTCTACGGCAGCGCAGGAGATCGAGCGGGTGATCGGCGAGCGCCGCCGCAAGCTCAATGACGACGCGCAGAAGGAACAGGCCGCCTGGCGCGATTTACAGCAGCAACTGGGCGCGCAGCGCGCGAATGTCACGCAGGACCAACTGCGTTCCAAGGAACGTGAGTTGCAGGAGCGGATTACCAGCGCGCAGCGCAAATTCCGCGACCGCAACCGGGTCATTCAGGAAGCCCTGCAATACTCGCTGGCGCAGATCGAGCGGACCCTGGCCGGCGTGCTGCAGCAGGTGGCGGCGAGCCACGGCATGAACATGGTGCTACACCGTGCTCAGGTGGCGTTGAACACGCCGGATTTCGATGTGAGCCAAGAGGTTGTCGACCAACTCAATCGGATCCTGCCGTCGGTGGTTATTCCGCCGGACGGTGTTTCACCTTCGCAGATGGCGCCGCCCGTTGCCGCCGCTCCCGCCCCGGCGGCACCAGCCGCAGCGGCGGCGCCGGTTCCCACGGCCGCACCGCCTGCATCCGCGCCCGTATCTGCGCCCGCGCCCGCGGCTCCGGCAAAAACCAAGCCTTAGCACCGGACCGGAGCGGAGTGGACACGCAGCCCGTAACCGGGGATCCGCGCTTCTTCCGGCGCACCGGTCCTTATTCGCTGGCCGCCGTGGCGGACGCCGCCGGCGGCAGCGCGCCGCCGCGTCAGCTGCTGCTGACCGGCGTTGCCCCGCTGCAGACAGCCGGACCCGGTGAGGTCAGCTTCCTCGACAATCGAAAATACGCGAGCGCGTTGGATCTGACCCGCGCCAGCGCCGTGATCGTGCATCCCGATCTTGCATCCCGAGTGCCCGAGGGTGCGGTCGCGGTCACCACCGAGCAACCCTATGTCGCCTGGGCCAAGGTTGCCGCGCTGTTCCATCCGGAACGGCCGGTTGCTCCGGGCATCCACCCGACTGCCTTGGTCGCGGCCGACGCCCATATTGATCCCAGTGCGGAAATCGGGCCGTTCACGATCATCGGCGCGCGGGCGGAGATTGCGGCCGGTTGCCGGATTGCGTCGCATGTGGTGATCGGGGACGGCGTGGTGCTTGGGCGTGATTGCCGGGTTGGCGCGCATGCCAGTGTCAGCCATGCGTTGATCGGCAACCGGGTCTATGTCTACACCGGAGTGCGCATCGGTCAGGACGGGTTCGGTTTTGCGGTGGCGGATACCGGTTTTCTGACCGTGCCGCAGCTTGGCCGCGTGGTCATCGGGGACGATGTGGAGATCGGCGCCAACACCACGATCGACCGCGGTTCGATGCATGACACGGTGATCGGTGCTGGTTCGCGCCTCGATAACCTCGTTATGATCGGTCACAATGTTACCTTGGGACGTGCCTGCGTGATCGTCTCCCAGGTCGGTATTTCCGGCTCCACAACCCTGGGCGACCAGGTCATGATCGGCGGCCAGGCGGGCCTCGCCGGTCATCTGAAGATCGGCCGGGGTGCGCGCATTGGTGGCCAGGCCGGGGTCATGAACGATATTCCCGCCGGGGCGGATGTGATCGGCAGCCCGGCGCAGCCGGTGCGTGAATTTTTTCGCCATGTGGCGCTGCTGCGAAAACTTGCGCGCGGGCGATCCGCGGAAGATGCTGCGTCCAGAGAAACGAAGGGCACCTAGTCCCTTCGCGTTGGGCTGGACCTGCAGGCCCGAATAGCCTTAGACCCGACCCGCTTCAAAGACTTTAACCGACCGATCAGATAACCGGACCAACTCCATGGATGGAACGACCGCAGACCAGCCGGCTGAAGCCGATACCGGCGCCCCCGCACCGGGAACGGTGATCGACGCGATCGACATCGCCCGGATCATGAGAGCGATCCCCCATCGCTATCCGTTTCTATTGATCGATCGGGTCGTGGACATCGTAATCAACAGCTCGGCCATCGGGGTGAAGAACGTCTCGATCAACGAGGGTTTCTTTCAAGGACATTTTCCCTCCCATCCGGTGATGCCGGGCGTGCTGATCATCGAGAGCATGGCCCAGACCGCGGCCGTGCTGGTGGTGGAAACGCTTGGCCCGGATGCGCAGGGCAAGGTGGTCTATTTCATGTCGATCGACAGTGCGAAGTTCCGCCGCCCGGTTGTGCCGGGTGATCAGTTGCGGGTTCACGTGGTGAAACAACGAAATCGCGGCAATGTCTGGAAGTTCCACGCGATTGCCCGCGTGGATGGCGTTTCGGTCGCTGAGGCAACCTACGCCGCGATGATCATGGATAATTGAAACCGTTCAGAAATTTCAATTGACATGATATTCTGCTGCCGGCCGATGGGATCGGCGGCAGGCAAACTCAATTCCGTGCGGGAAATATCCGGCAACAATGATTGAGTTGGCGGAGGGACGTCACACTCCTAGGGTCCGCCTGTAAAGCCGGGCACCGGGCCGGCGGTGCCGATTCGGCGAACCCGTTGCCACCAGTCTGACATATTGTCCGGCTAAAGCTGTTCAAACTGGCACGTCGCCAGGCAGTACGTCGAAAGTTGATGCCAGATGGATGCAGCTACCGTCACCATGCAGACCGGAACGGAGGAGGTTCATCCTGCGGGCGTGAGCATTCATCCCAGCGCTTTCGTCGCCCCGGATGCACAGCTCGGTGTGGGCGTGACGGTAGGTCCATTCTGCACGGTCGGTCCCGATGCCCTGATCGGTGACGGTGTCCGCCTGATTTCTCACGTGGTTGTCGACGGTCACACCAGCGTCGGCGCTGGTGCGGTGCTATTCCCGTTCTGCACCGTCGGCATGGCGCCGCAGGACCTTAAATATAAAGGCGAGCCGACGCGCTGCATTATTGGCGCGCGCACCCAGATCCGCGAGCACTGCACCATTCATCGTGGCACAGCCACTGGCAAGGGTATCACCACCGTCGGCGCGGACTGCATGCTGATGGCGGTGGCGCATGTGGCGCATGACTGCACGCTGGGTAACAACGTCATTGTCGCCAACAATGCCGTGATGGGCGGCCATGTTTCCATCGGCGATTACGCGGTGATCGGTGGGTCGGCGGCCATCCATCAATTCGTGCGCATCGGCCGCGCGGCGATGATCGGCGGCGTTTCGGGCGTGGAAGGCGACGTGATCCCCTTCGGCAGCGTAATCGGCAACCGTGCGCGCCTGGCTGGGCTGAATGTGATCGGCCTGAAGCGCCGTGGCTTCGACAAGTCTCAGATCATGAATCTGCGCGCCGCTTTCCGTACCTTGTTCGGCCGCGATGGCGTGTTCGCAACCCGTCTGGCCGACACGCGCGCAAAATTCGGTTCCGATGTGCTGGTGGCGGAAATCCTGACATTCATCGATGCCCCCGGCCATCGCGGCCTGATCCGGGCGGACATCAACCTGCTGCCCGACGGGGATGCCGATTGAGCCGGGTGGACTGTCAAGCCGCCGGCTGACGAACGCCCCTGCCATGGCCGCCGAAATCCCTCCATCTTCGACATTGGGCATCATCGCAGGCGGTGGAGTATTGCCGGCGCGCGTGGCCGAGGCGGCCCTGGCTGCGGGTCGAAATGTATTTATCGTCGGACTCGACGGATATGCCGAGCCGCGGGTGTTGGCGCCGTTCCCGCATGAGTTCATCCGCTTCGGTGCTGCTGGGCGCATCATCACCGCCCTGCGAGAGCACGGCTGTAAGGAATTGGTGATGATCGGCCCGGTGCGCCGGCCGTCGCTGTTTCATTTGCGCCCGGATATCGAGGCCGCCAAAATCCTTACCCGCGTAGGCCGGGCCGCCTTCGCGGGCGACGACGGATTGTTGGCGGCAGCCATCAAGATCCTGCACGAGGAAGGCTTTTCCGTCATCGGCGCGCATACGATCCTTTCCGAGGCGCTGGGGCCCAAGGGCCTGTTGACTCAGGCTGCCCCCGACGCTGCCGCGATGGCCGATATTGGTCGCGCCGCGACCGTGGTTCGTGCCCTCGGCGTGGTGGATGTCGGCCAGGGCTGTGTGGTGCAGGGTGGTCTGGTGCTGGCGCTGGAGGCCGCGGAGGGCACGGATGCCATGCTTTTGCGCTGTGGGGCGCTCGCTCGCTCCGGACCGGGAGGAGTATTGGTGAAACTGGTCAAGCCCGGCCAGGATCGCCGCGCCGACCTGCCGACGATTGGCCCGCAGACCATTCGCAACGCCGCCGCCGCCGGTCTGCGTGGGGTGGCGTTCGAGGCCGGTGGGACCATTCTCGCGGACCGCCCGGCGCTAATCGCCGAGGCTGACGCCGCGGGGTTATTTCTGCTAGGCCTCGACCCGGATGATCCGTCCATCAAGGGAGATAAATCATGAGCCGCTTTCTGCACACCATGTTGCGCGTCGGTAACCTCGATCGCAGCGTTGCATTCTACACCAATATGTTCGGCATGACGGAACTGCGCCGCCGCGACGTGCCGGACGGCAAGTATTCCCTGGCATTCCTGGGCTATGGCGACGGTAATGCCAGCGGCCAGGCTGAACTGGAACTGACGTATAATTACGGTGTCGATAAATACGAGCAGGGCACCGCCTTCGGCCATCTTGCGGTCGGCGTTCCGGATGTAGCCGCCACCTGCGAAAAGATTCGCGCCGGCGGCGGCAAGATCACCCGCGAGGCCGGGCCGGTGAAGTTCGGCACTACGATCATCGCCTTCGTCGAAGACCCCGACGGCTACAAGATCGAACTGATCCAGCGCTGAACGCGCGACCACAGGTTTCGGATTAGGGGTAGGGGGGCGAAAGCCCCCCGCTTCATATCACCCCGAGCTTGTCGACCTCTTCGCGTACCATCTGTTTCACCTGGCGTTCCAGGCGGATAAATTCTGGATCGGTGCGATCTCGCGGATGCGGCAGGTCCACGTCGATGATCGCCTTGATGCAGCCGGGCTTGGTTGCCATCACCACCACGCGGTCGGCGAGGAACAGCGACTCGGAAATGCTGTGCGTGACGAACACCACGGTCTTGCGGTCCTGCTGCCAGATTCGCAACATCTCTTCCTGCAGGATTTCTCGGGTTTGCGCGTCCAGTGCGCCGAACGGCTCGTCCATCAGCAGCACGGATGGATTGTTGGCCAGCGCGCGCGCGATCGCCACCCGCTGTTTCATGCCGCCGGACAGTTCGGTCGGGAATTTGGTTTCATGCCCCTTCAGCCCGACCATCTCGAGGTGCTCCATGGCCACGCGGCGGCGTTCGGCACGCGGCAGACGGCGCACGAGGGGGCCGAACTCCACGTTTTCGAGCGCGGTGCGCCACGGGAAAAGCGCGTATTCCTGAAACACCACGCCGCGATCGGCGCCGGCGCTGGTGACCTCCGTACCGTCCACCAGCACCCGGCCGGTCGTCGGCTGCACGAAACCGGCGATCATCCCCAGCAGCGTCGATTTGCCGCAGCCGGATGGGCCGAGCAGGCAGGTGAAACTATTTTCCGCCAGTTCCAAATTTACCCGTGCGAGTGCGGTCAGGCCGTTATCGAAGGTTTTGGAAACGCCCTCGATGCGGATCTTGGTCCGCGTAATGGTTGCCATTTGATCCATGATTTCAGTTCCAGGCTGTCTTGCGCCAGCGCAGCAGCCGGGCTTCCAATATCCGCAGCAGCCGGTTGAAGGTGAAGCCGATCAAGCCAATGACAGCAGCGCCGAGCAGCATCTGCGACACCAGGAAGAACGTGCGCGCATCATTGATGAGATAGCCGAGCCCACTATCGGCGGCGATGAATTCCGCTGCCACGATCACGAAGAAGGACAATCCGAAGCCCAACCGCAGCCCGGTGATGATTCCCGGCATCGCCGCCGGCAGCACCACGTAGCGAAACATATCGCGCCGGTTCGCGCCAAGGCTGGCGGCAGCGCGCAATAGCAAGGGGTCGACGTATTTGATACCCTCCAGCGTGGTGGTGAAGATCGGGAAGAACGCGGCATAGGCGATGAAGGCGATCTTCGAGGCCTCGCCGATGCCGAACCAGAGCACCATCATCGGCAGGAAGGCCAGGGGCGGTATCGGGCGTAGCAATTCCAGCATCGGGTCGAGCAGGCTTTCCAGAAAGGGCGATCGCCCGACCGCCATGCCAAGGCTGACGCCTAGGAATGCCGCGATCACGAAGCCCTGCAGCACGCGCGACAGGCTGGCTAGGATGTCGCTTTGCAGCTCGCCGGATTTCGTCAGTTCGATGCCGGTGCGCAGCACATCCAGCGGCGATGGCATCAGGATCGGGTTGAAGAACTTCAGGTAGCGCGCATTGGCGAAACTGAACCCCGCCCAGATCGCGAAGAACAGCAGGATCGACACCGTGCGCAGTGCCACGACCCCAAGCTTCTTCGTATCCAGGCGTGGCATGGGGCGGGCCGGTTCATCGGCCAGCAATACGGCGACGGCCGGATCAGACATCGTTTAGACCTTCGGCTTCCAGGTGACCAGGGCAGGGTCGACCGCGGCGAGCAATTGCGGCGCCAGCGCATCTTCTGGCGTTACCGGGTTCGGGATGCGCTTGATGCTGAGCGCCCAGTCGTTGACGAATTCGATGGTGTTGGCCAGCTTGCCGTCGATCGCCATGCCGTATTGGTTGGCGCCGGCCATAACGCCCAGCGGTTCTGCGTCGATCTTCAGGATTTTACCCATCGCTTCCAGCGCCTTGGGGCGATCGGCGTTGATGATCGCGGTGCCCTGCTGGATAACCTTCAGCAATGCCTTCAGCGTATTCGGTTTGTGATCGATCCAGTCCTGGGCCGCGTGCAGCACTGAGTTGTTGTACTGCAGACGGTCGGCATAGGCATATTCCTCCGGCTTGCCGTTCATGTCGCTGGTGGTGGCTGTGGTGTACATCGTGCCACCCATGGAGACCAGGCGGTACAAATTCGGCTGCCAGCCCAGCAGCCCATCGACATCGCCCTTGGACGCCGCCACGACCCCCTCGGCCGGGTTCATGTTGACCAGCTTCACCTTGCTCATGTCGAAGCCATAGATCTTGGCCAGCTTGGCCAGGATCAGGATCTGCGAGTTGCCCTGGGTCCAGGCGAGCTTTTTACCTTCCAATTCCTTCGGGTTCGTTAGTTTCACGCCCGGCGCCAGCGCGAAACCCTGGGTCGGTGCGATGTCCGCGAGGGCGCAGATCGCCTTGATCGGCAGCTTCTGGCCGCTGAACACAATTTGGGTAAAGGCGCCGCCGACGCCAATATACTGGCTGCCGCCGGCCATTACCGTCAACGTATCGGCGGCCGACTGGTTCCAGTGGATCGTTGCGTTCAGACCGGCCTGCTTGAACAGTCCGTAATGCTCGGCGATGGCGAGCTGTGCCCCAAGCTGGGGATCTCGCACGCCGGCGATTTCAATATCGGCCTGTTCGATCGCGTCGGATGCGAAGGCACCGCGCGATGCGCCGATGATCGCCGCCGAGGCCAGCCCCTTTAGGATGGCCCTGCGGGGCGCCCGCACGGGCCGATGGGCTGCGATATTGGACGGGGGATGGATGGTCATGCTGTCTCTCCAATCGCTTGGCCATGGACGCGCGCAAGGGTTGGCGCCTGGACTTTGCCTGCAGGGTGGACAGCAATTTCAGTGCCAGCCGAAACTCGGCAGCGGCTCAAGCCGAGTGCGGATTATTATGATCAAAATTCGTGCATATGCCCGAAATATCACCGACTTCCCTCTCGCAGAAAGGACCGATAGGCTCCCTCATCCCGAGGAGAGACCAAAATGCAGTCATTCGATCTCGTTATCCGCAACGCGACCGTCGCTACCGCCGCCGACAGCACGCTCTGCGATATTGGTATTACCGGTCGAAAGATCGCCGCATTGGGCACGAAGCTCGGCGCAGGCACGCGCGAGATCGACGCCACCGGAAAGCTGGTGCTGCCGGGCGGTATCGACAGCCATTGCCATATCGAGCAACCACGGCAGAACGGCACCACCAATGCCGATACATTTGAAACCGCAACGACCTCCGCGGCCTTCGGCGGCACGACCTGCGTGATCTGCTTCTCGCCGCAGTTCAAGGGGCACGGCATCGCCGACCAGGCTGCCGGATATCACCAGCGGGCCCGTAAATCGGTTATCGACTACAGCTTCCACATCATCATCACCGACCCGAGCCCGGCGGTGATCGAGCAGGAGTTGCCGCCGCTGATCGCCGCCGGCCATCGGTCGATCAAATTCTTCATGACCTACGAGCCGAGTTTCCTGACCGACGGCGAGGTGCTGACCGTGCTGGCCGCCGCGCGCAAGAACCAGGCCTTCGTGGTGATCCATGCGGAGAACCATGAGGCGATCCGCTGGATGACGGCACGGCTGGAAGCGGCCGGGCTGACGGATGCGAAATACCATGCCTGGGCCAAGCCGGCGCTGGTGGAGCGCGAGGCGATCCAGCGGGTGATCGCGCTGGCGGAGCTGGTGGATGTGCCGATCCAGATCTTCCATGTCAGTTCGGAGGAAGGTGCCGAGGAAATCCGCCGGGCCCAGGGTAGGGGGCTGAAGGTCTATGGCGAGACCTGCGCGCAGTACCTTGCCTTTAGTGCCGCAGACCTGAACCGACCTGGGCAGGAAGGCTCCAAGTTTCTTTGCAGTCCCGCACCTCGTTCTACCGCCGATCAGGCAGCCCTATGGAAGCACATCCGCCTGGGCACGCTCGGCGTGGTGTCGTCCGACCACGCTCCGTATCAATTCGACGGGCCGGAGGGCAAGCAGGCGATCGCCAAGGTGGCACCTTTCTCGAAGATTCCGAATGGATTGCCGGGCCTGGAAACGCGGATGCCCTTCCTGTTTTCCGAAGGCGTGCGCAAGGGCCGCATCGATTTGCAGACCTTTGTCGCCATCACCGCCACCAACCCCGCCAAACTCTTCGGCCTGCATCCGCGCAAGGGTTCGATCGCCTGCGGCATGGATGCGGACATCGCCATCTGGGATCCGGAATTGACGCGAACCGTTACCAATGCCGAACTGCATCATGCCGTCGATCATACGCCCTATGAAGGCATGACCTTGACGGGCTGGCCAGTCACGACTTTGGTGCGCGGCAAGATCGTCATGGATGCGGGCAAGCGGTTGGCCGAACCCGGCTACGGTGAGTTCCAGCCGCGGGAAACCTATCCGTTGATGATGCCGCGCGGAGAGTTTGTGACACCGTTCAATCCGCACGACTCCGATTCACAGACATAGGCGGATCACATCACGGGGGTGAGTTTCGTTACTCGACTGGGGTTCATCTCGGCCAGATAGAGATTGCCCGCGGCATCGCCCCAGATGCCGTGCGCGCCGTTCAGCACGGGCCGGCAGCGCGCCAGCAATGTGCCGTCCTGCGCATACTGGCTCAGGCGCGGCACCTTGTCCGTGACGTACACATGCCCGGCCGCGTCCTGGAATATGTCCATTGGCTGATATAGATCAGGCCAGATATCCAACAGGTCGCCGTTGTCGCTGAAGACCTGAACGCGGTTGTTTTCCCGATCCGTAACCGCGACCCGCCCGTCGGCCAGGGCCCAGATGCCGTGCGGCGTGGAAAAGAAGCCGGGTTCGCCGCCCGGTGCGCCCCAGGTGTCGATCAGGTCGCCGTTGGGCCCGAAGCGGTGCACCCTGCTGGCGCCGTAGCCGTCCGCGACGTAGATCTCGCCGGATGGTGCGATCGACAGGTCGCAGGGATGGTTGAACGGCGCGTTCGGCCGGTGGCGGTTGCCGATGCCGCCGAGATGGCGGCCGTCGCGATCGAAGATCACGATCTCATGCGCGTCGCGGTCGACGACATAGATCCGGTCGTCCGGTCCGATCGACAGCATGTGGCCGTCGGCAATGATGCCTTCGCCCCAGGCAGCCAGCCTCGTGCCGTCAGGGGCGAGTTCGATCACCACCGGCAGGTTGGCATCCACGTAGCAATCCGCCCGCAACAGCACGAACACATGACCGCGCGAGCAGCACACGACGTCCGTGACCTTTCCGCCGCCATCCGGAATATCACCCCAGGGCCGGTCCACACGATAGCGTTGTGGGCCGAGCGCGACATGCAGCGTGTGTTGTCCGGCCATGGGAATGCCTCTCTCTGCGATAGGCCGGTATCGTCGATGCGCGCGGCGGTTCCTGCAAGCCTGTTTATAGGTTGGCGTTGCTGGTTTCGATCCGCCGCAGGGAACCGGACACAGCGATCCCGATCACCCCGCAAAGCCCGATCGCGCTCATGGCGTTCAGCCGTTGCATGGAAGCGTATTCCGATGGGCTGAACACATCCGGGCCCATGCCGTTCGTAACCAGCCATCCCGCCATTGCCAGGGCGACCATCGCCAGCATGACCAGCCGCTCGCGGTCGCGGAATAGTATCGCGGCGATCGCGCCGCAGGGGATGAACAACACCGCCAAGCCGGCCTGCGCCCCGATCATCGCGACCGCGAGCAGGATGTTGGCCAGGCTCGTGAGGACCAGAAGAATGCGCGCACCCAGCGGAAAGCGGCGTGCCAGCAGTGGCACCGCCAGAAAGAACGGCATGGATGCGAGCAACGGCAGGGCGCGCCAGGATCCGGCGTCAACGATGAACAGCAGGTAGACCGGATAGAATGGCTGGTTCGTGCCGATGACAAACGCCAGCAGGTTACCTGCCTCCATCAGCGGGTCGGGGTGAGCGATATACTCGGCGTAGGCTCTTTGCAGCTTTTTCAAGCTTGTGTCAGGCGATAATGGCTAACGCCCCATTCGGAGCCGTCCGCGTACCCGAACAGGCCGGCGGTGGCCAGGAAGAACAGCCGCCAGCGGCGCCGCCACAGGGCCGCGTCGGCGCCGTAGGTATCGCGCAGCACATGTCCGATCGCGTCTTCGTGCCGGTCGTAGTTCGCCAGCCAGTC
>CAINEA010000333.1 GCA_903847525.1 uncultured Acetobacteraceae bacterium
CAGACATTCCTGGGCACGCGCGGCTCTGACCCGGATCGGAACGTTCCTCGAGACGCTGCGTTCAACCGCGGAGCAGTTGTCTCCGATCGAACGATGGTACCGCATCCTCAGTGAGGCATCGATCAAGTACCTGAAAGGCCGAAAACTGGACCTGCCTCGCATGCTTCACGCGGCCTGAGCCGCAACTTCAGGTTGAGCCTCGTATGGTCCAAAGGATCGCGCGAGAAACGAACCGACGGATTTAGGTTCAATGGTCTCTTGAGCCCTGCCGTCCATGCTGCGCCCAGCATCGCAATAAGGGGCCGGAAATGTCTGCGCGGACAGGCGATAGTGCAGGTCGTATCTCGTTCCAAACCGTTACGCCGGAAATAACCGCTGCCTTCGCCGGGTTGTGGCCGGCCATACAACTGGTGCTGCACCGGATGATCGGTGGCGGCTAAGGCCGGGTGCATCAGGCCGCCCTGGAAACCGGCTCGGCCGCGACGGAAATGCAGGCAGTGGCGGATGGGCCGTCCAGGCAGGCCGAAACCCTGCGCCGGGAGGTCACATCGTTCCTGGACGCCGCGAAGGCCGTGTAACCGGCCAGTAATTCGTCAAGCCCGAACGATGCGTTCCGGCGGGACGGTGCCGCCGGTCAGCACGGCCGCGATGCACTCGGCGGCCATCACGCCCATATTCACCAGCGCGCCGTCGGTAACGCCCGAGACATGCGGGGTGCGGATGATCTTCGGGTGATGGCGCAGCGGGTGATCGTCGGCGGGTGGTTCCTGGGCGAACACGTCCAGCGCCGCGCCGGCGATGTGGCCGGACTCGAGCGCGTCCGCCAGCGCGGTCTCGTTGACGATGCCGCCGCGGGCGGTGTTGACCACGATCGCGCCAGTGGGCAGCCGTGCCAGGCCCGCCGCATCGATCAGGTCGCGCGTATCCGCCGTCAGCGGGCAATGGATCGTCAGCGCGTCGGTGGTCGCAAGTAGCGCGTCCAGCGATGCGGCGCGGGTGACGCCGGGCTGGTCTGTAACTTCGCCGGACCCACCGACCACCTGCACCCGCATGCCGAACGGCAGGGCCAGCCGCGCCACTGCCTGGCCGATCGCGCCGTAGCCGATGATGCCCAGCCGCATGCCGGCGATATCACGAACCTTGGTGGCCCCGCCGCGCCAACCGCCATTGGCCAGGCTGACCGACAGCGTGTGCAGATCCTTGGCCAGGGCCAAGATCATTGCCATCGTATGCTCCGCCACCGCCTGGGTATTCGATCCCGGAGCGCGTGCCACCACGATGCCGTGCGCGGCGGCGGCCGCGAGGTCCACGTCATCAATGCCCACACCGTGCCGGGCCACAACCTTCAGCCGGGGGGAGGCGGCCATCGCCGCCGCGTTGACCGGGCCCTGGCGGGTCAGGATGGCGTCGGCCTGGATCGCCCGGGTCAGTTCGGTCACCGCATCGGCCGAAGGAAACGGCTCCATATAATGGATCGTGCAGCCGGCCCTTTCCAGCAGTTCCACCGCCGGCGCGGCAAGCCGGGGGGACGTCATGATCACGTTGAAGCGGGGCATCCGTGGATCTGGCGCCTATTCCGTCCTGCCGCCGGACAGGTCTTCCGCCGCGTCGCGGCGGTCCCGTTCGAAATGCCGATGATATTTCGCGGTTACCAAGTCCGTCTTGACCACGACGGCCACATCGGTGGTGTTGAACTGTCGGTCGATGACGGCGCCATCCCCAACGAAGCCACCCAGTCGCAGATAGCCCTTCACCAGGGGCGGCAGCGCCGTCAGCGCGCGGCGCGGATCGCCGAGGGTGGCGGGGTCCACGCGGCGCATATCCACATACAGTTCCGGCAGTGCGCGCGGCCGGATCTCCGGCGGCGCGAGGTGATGATGATAAAGATAGGTCAGTTCAGGCCCGAGCGCGTCCGGATCCGTGCCAGGCAGGCTCGCGCAGCCGAACATCACGTCGATGTTGTGGCGGAACACATACGCCGCGATGCCGCTCCAGAGCAGTTGCATCACCGCGCGGGAGCGGTATTCCAGCGCCACGCACGACCGTCCGAGTTCGAGGACCTCGCCAGGAAACGCCTCCATCATCGATATGTCGAACTCGCTGGCCGAGTAGAAGCGCCCGACCTTTGCCGCCGCGGCCCGCCGGATCAACCGGTAAGTGCCGACAATGCTGTCCGAACCTTCGCCGAGCGAGTGGTCCACTACCAGCAGATGGTCCGCCACCGTGTCGTACAGGTCCGAGTCGAGCTTGCTGGTGAGCGTGGCAGGGTCCGGGTGCGCGCCCATTTCATGATAGAAAACCCGATAGCGAAGGGCCTGCACCGCCCGGATTTCGGCCTCGGACGTGGCAACTCGCACGCCGAGGTTCCCGCTCCGGATCTCGCCGAAACCGGCATCTTCCGATATTGTGGACGACCCGCCCAATCGGGGCGTCGCCAATGTAGGTGTCGCCAATGTAGGTGTCGCCATTGTAGGTGTCGCCATTGTAGGTGTCGCCTGTGTGGGAATTAACGCCTTGGCATTGAGAAACACCGTCAACGTGCCGCCCGCCGCTGGCCGGTGGCGCTGGTATCCGCGATGGCCTGCGGACGCGTTTCCGGCCGGGTCGCCTCAACGCTCTCGTGGCGCCGGCCGTACAGCTCCAGCCGCAGCGACACCAGTTCAAAGCCGAGCTTAGCCGCCAGTTTCTGCAACAGCGCCTCATGCTCGGGATCGGAGAATTCAATCACCTTGCCGGTCTCGATGTCGATCAGGTGATAATGGTGGCCATGCTCGGTGGGCTCGTAGCGGGCCCGTCCGCCGCCGAAGTCCCGTCGCTCCAGGATTCCTTTTTCTTCCAGCAACCGCACGGTGCGGTAGACCGTGGCGATCGAGATGCGTTCGTCCAGCGCGGCCGCCCGGCGGTACAGCTCTTCCACATCGGGATGGTCGGACGCATCCGACAGCACGCGTGCGATGACGCGGCGCTGCCCCGTCATCTTCAGCCCGCGTTCCACGCAGAGGCGCTCGATGCGCGATTCCATCCAATCCCTTGCCATGCGACCGCTGTAAACCGGACCGCTCTATCCGGCTGATCCAATAGGATATGCTACTGAGTTGCCCCAATCGCGTGCCCGGTTCCAGTCGGCCTTGTTACGACCAGCTTGCCGAGGCGCTCGGTCCCCCGCCCCAGACAGCACTTGTCCGGGCCAGCTTCTGCGCCAATCGGCATAGGGGCAGTTTACCGGTCGCGACGCCTCCCTGGCAAACCCTCCGTATTGCCTGGAGGAAGGGCCTGTTTTCGAAGCCTATTTCCGCGGCTTCCTGCCCAGACCGATCTTCTTCGCCAGGCTTGAGCGATGATGCGCGTAGTTCGGCGCCACCATCGGATAATCCTGCCCAAGGCCCCAGCGCTCCCGGTACTGATCCGGGGTCAGATCGTAGGACGTCTTCAGATGCCGCTTCAGCATCTTCAATTTCTTACCGTCTTCCAGGCAGACGATATAATCCGGACACACCGATTTCTTCACCGGAACCGCGGGCTGCGGCTTTTCCGCCGGGACCGGCTCTATACCGACCGCCGAGAGGGTCCGAAAGACGTCCTGGATCAGGGAGGGCAAAGAATCCGTCGACACGGAATTATTGGACACGTGCGCCGAGACGATCTGCGCCGTAAGTCCCAGGACACTGGTATTTGCCGAATTCTCGTCCACTTTGGGCCCTTTCGAAGCGTAGATCAGGCGCTATATAAGGTGTCGAATGTCTATCTCGCAATGGATATTTGGAAATTTTGCAGGCCATACAGTCATGACAGTGAATTATACCGCGGATAGGGAAATTGATATCACGCGGGAAGTCTGTCCGATGACTTTCGTGCGCACCCGGCTGGCTTTGGACCGGATGTCGCCGGGGCAGATTCTGCTGGTCCGTCTGCGCGGCGAGGAACCGTTGAAGAATGTGCCGAAAACCGCCGCCGAGCAGGGGCATGCCGTGCTGTCGCTGACGCCGGACCCCGAACATCCGGAGCCGGACGGGGTCAGCCTGCTTCTGCTGCGCCGGGGGGACAGCCGGGGGAGGGGTGGGAAGCCGTAAGCCAGGCCCGCATCACCAGCGCATCGCCGCCGCCGGCGTAATAGCCCCGGCGGCGCCCGACCTGGGTAAAGCCGCAGGATAGATAGAGCGCGCTCGCCGCGTCATTGGTCACACTCACCTCCAGGAACATCGATTTGGCGCCGCGTCGCGCCGCTTCGTCCAATGCCGCCAGTAGCAATACCCGGCCGAGACCGCGGCGCTGGGCTTCGGGCGCGACGGCGATGGTCAGGATGTCCGCCTCATCCGCCGCCACACGGGCGAGCACCATCCCGCCATCGGGGTGGATGCGCCCGTACACGCCGGGCAGGCCGAGCTGCAGCGTCATCACGTCCTCGCTCCAGACCTCGGCCGGGGGAAACGCCGCCCGATGGATCGCCGCCATCGCTGGCGCATGCGCGAGGACGGCTGTCTGCAGCCCGCTCAAGTGCTTTGCGGAGACGGGCGCAAACCGCCCGCCGGCAGCTTTGCCTCGGGCGGATCGACATAAAGCGGTTGCGCGGCCCGCGCCGGCATGCGCCCAGCAAACCGTTCGACGGCCGCCAGCGCGATGCCAAGAGACGTCGGCAGGAAAGCATCCGTGAGCAGGACGTCGAGATCGG
>CAINEA010000334.1 GCA_903847525.1 uncultured Acetobacteraceae bacterium
CACCTGATAATCCGACAGGATTTCCAGCAGGAACGCCTCGAACTCCTGGTCGGATTTGTCGATCTCGTCGATCAGCAGCACCGCGCCCTTGGGTTGCTGTAACGCACGCAGCAGCGGCCGGGGTTCCAGGAAGTGGTGCGAGAAGAACACGTCCGAGAAGCCGTGCAGCTTCTCCAGCGCTTCTTCCATCGTCTCGGTCATGCCGAACAACTGGCCCAGCTTGTCCTTGAGGATCTGGGTGTACAGCAGCTGCTTGCCGTATTTCCACTCGTACAATGCCTTGGACTCGTCGAGCCCCTCGTAGCACTGCATGCGGATCAGCGGCATGCCGACATAGGCGGCAACCGACTTAGCGAGCTCGGTCTTGCCGACGCCCGCAGGTCCTTCCACCAGGATCGGCTTCTTCAAATGGTGCGATAGATATACCGCGGTGGAGATCTGCCGATTGGCGATATAGCCGAACTGGCCAAGGCCGTTCTCGATCGCGTCGATAGATCCCAGCAATACGTCGACGTTTCCGGTCATGCGGTTTGTTCTTGCCTCATAAGAGCGATCCCGAGCCTGCTCTGTTTCACCATGCGTGGTCCCCTGGCGATTGCCAGCAGGGTCGAGACGTCCCCGACCACAGCGTCGATAGCATCGTCCGGCGCAGGGGAGAAGTCCGACCGGTAGGCCTTGATACGCTCGAGTATGTCGGCGCAGAGCAGCCTGATGCCCGTCAGGCTGGCCGGCGGCGCCCCCGGCCGCCATGCGCCGGCGTCCAGGTCCGCCACCAAAGCCGAAGCCGCGTGCCGCGCCACGGCGACGGAGGCGGCCATCCCGCCCAGCAACGCCGAGGCCTTTTCCTGGGCGTCCGGCCCGGTAGCCCGCGCCAAAAGGCGCAGAAGCCGGCCCAGTGCGGCGACCATGCCGGCGCTGCCGACAGCATCCTCGATGTCGCGGAACGGCATCGCCATCGTCTCGAAGGCCCCGCCCTCCGGCCCGAGCAGCGCAGAAGCCGGCATCACACAGTCCGTCATGCGCAAGCCGCAATGCTGGGATGGCTTGAGAAATTCCAGCGGCGGCGAGGGGATTTCCTCTACCCCCGCCGTCCCCCGCGGCACCAGGAAGGCGGAAAACCGCTTCTTCGTCTCGCTCTGCTCCGTGATGGCGAACACCAGGTAGAAATCCGCAATCGGCCCGTTGCTGGCATAGGATTTCACCCCGTTCAGCACGAAGCCCTCGCCGGTGCGCACTGCGCTGCTGGTCAGATGCTTCGGGTGCGCCCCCGCGCCGGGCTCGGAGATGGACACGCCGATGGTCAACTCCCCCGACGCCAGTCCGGGCAGCAGCCTGGCCTTCTGCGCGTCCGAGCCGAATCCCGCCACCATATAGAGCGCGACCATTTGGTGCACCGCCCAGGCGCCGCCGAAGCCCGGCGCCCCACCGAATTCCACCAGTGCCGCATCGGCCGCCGCGATGTCGCCATAGCCGCCGCCCGATCCGCCGAATTCCTCCGACAGCCCGATCCGGAATAGCCCAGCCCTTCCCATCGCGTGCCAGAGATCCAAGGGAAACGCCTCGGCCCGCCACAAGGCTCGGTCGGCCACATGGCTGCGGGCGAAGGCGGCCATCTGTTCGCTCATCGTCATGCTTTCCCTATTCACCGCGAAAGCTACGCATGATCAGCCAGGGTAGCCAAGCCACACGACGTCCGGCGGCGTTGTTGCGTCGCAGCACGGTCATGCGTAGGGTTCTCGTAATCACCCGGACCCGGTGAAAATCCAGGTGGCTATTCCGGCCGCCAACCCGTTGGATAACGCATGCGGTGGCAAGACACTGCAGCTGCTACAACTGCGGGCGCTCGGTTCATTGCGAAAGCCCTTATGAAATCATCCTATTTGCGCGGATGGTGCGCCAACCCTCGCGCCGAAATCCTCTCGGGCATCGTCGTGGCTCTCGCGCTCATCCCCGAGGCGATCGGCTTCTCGATCATCGCCGGCGTCGATCCGAAGATCGGCCTCTACGCCTCCGTTGTCATCGCCTGCGTCATTGCCTTCACCGGTGGCCGCCCGGCGATGATCTCAGCCGCCACTGCCGCGACCGCCGTTCTCATGACAGGGCTGGTGCGCGATCACGGCGTGCAATATCTGTTTGCCGCCACCATCCTGATGGGGGTGATCCAGATTTTCGCCGGCGTTCTGCGGCTTGGCCGGTTGATGCGCTTTGTGTCCCAATCGGTGATGACCGGTTTCGTCAACGCTCTGGCGATACTAATTCTCCTGGCCCAGATGCCGCAGCTGATCGGGGTCCCCCCAGCCACCTACGGGCTGATCGGCCTGGGTCTCGCGATCATCTACCTGTTCCCTTTCGTCACGCTCGTCATTCCCGCCCCGCTGGTTGCCATCGTGGCGCTGACCGCCGTTGCCGCGGCGTTCCATCTGGACGTTCGCACCGTTGTCGACCTCGGGGAACTGCCGTCAGCGCTGCCGGCCTTTGCGCTGCCCGTCGTGCCGCTGACGCTGGAGACGCTGCGCATTCTGTTGCCGGTCTCACTAACGCTCGCGGCGGTGGGCCTGCTGGAATCGCTACTCACGGCACAAATTGTCGACGACATGACGGATACGACCAGCAACAAGAACATGGAATGCGCCGGGCAGGGCCTGGCGAACATGGTCTCCGCGCTATTCGGTGGCATGGGCGGCTGCGCGATGATTGGCCAATCCGGCATCAACGTATCCTCCGGCGCGCGCGGACGGCTGTCGGCGCTGACGGCCGGGCTGTTTCTGTTGCTGTTGCTGGTTTCGCTGCAAAGCCTGCTCGCCATTGTGCCCGTGGCCGGCCTGACCGCGGTAATGATCATGGTATCGATCAACACGTTTTCCTGGCGCTCCATCATGCGGTTGCGCAGAAACCCGCTACCGTCGTCAGTGGTGATGCTGGCGACAGTGGCGACCGTGGTGTTGACCACCGATCTGTCGAAGGGCGTGCTGGTTGGCGTGCTGCTGTCGGGTGTGTTCTTCGCCGGCAAGGTGTCGCGCCTCAGCCGGGTAGCGACGGAGCTTTCGCCCGATGGCCGCGTGCGCACCTATCGCGTTGAAGGCCAGGTGTTCTTCGCGTCGGCCGGCACGTTCGCCGATGCGATCGATGTGCTCGAACCGGTGGAGCGGATCATCATCGATCTCAGCGACGCCCATTTCTGGGATATCTCGGCCGTCGGTGCGCTGGACCGGATTGTCCTGAAGGCTCGCCGCAACGGCCGTGCGGTCGAAGTGGTCGGGCTCAATGCTGCCAGCACGACGATGGTCGAGCGTTTCGCGACGCACAGGCAGGCGGCGGAACCAGCCCCTCTGTCGCCGCACTGAAGGGGATTTGGTCGGCGACGCCTCGATGGGCCGAAGAAAACCTCGCTGCCGTCACCGGAGGCCGTGCTAGCCTTTTCCTAATTGCTGCCGGCGCCGAAAAGCCGTGGCACAAAAGGGGAGGAGCCAGGCCAATGTATCCACGGATCCATGCGCTCGCGGTGGCGTGCATTCTGTTCATCGGCGCGCTCGCCAGCCTTCCCGCCCACGCGCAGAAACAGGGCGGCATCCTGCGCGTCTACCACCGCGACAGCCCAGCCTCGATGTCGATCCATGAGGAAGGCACCATCTCCGCCGTCATGCCGGTGATGGGCGTGTTCAACAACCTCGTGATGTACGACCAACACGTGCCGCAGAACTCGCTCGACTCCATCGTTCCGGACCTCGCGACCAGCTGGGCCTGGAACAAGGAATTCACCGAACTTACCTTCAAGCTGCGACAGGGCGTGAACTGGCACGACGGCAAGCCGTTCACCTCGGCCGACGTGAAGTGCACCTTCGATCTGCTGACCGGCAAGGCCACGGAAAAGCTGAAGGTGAACTTCCGCGCCAACTGGTTCACCAACATCGTTGAAACCGTCACCAATGGCCCGGACCAGGCGATTTTTCGATTCAAGCAGCCGCAGCCGGCATTCCTGGCCCTGCTCGCCTCCGGCTTCACCCCGGTCTATCCCTGCCACGTCTCGGTGCGCGACATGCGCCAGAACCCGATCGGCACCGGCCCGTTCAAGTTTGTCGAGTTCAAGGCCAACCAATCGATGAAGGTTGCCCGCAATCCAAACTACTGGAAGCCGGGCCTGCCGTATCTCGATGGCATCGAGTATACGATCATACCCAACCGCTCGACCGCCATCCTCGGCTTCGTTTCCGGCAAGTTCGACCTGACCTTCCCGTTCGAGGTGTCGATCCCGCTGCTGAAGGACGTGAAGAACCAGATGCCGGAAGCAGTCTGCCAGGTCACCCCCACCAACACCGCGCCGAACGTTCTGATGAACCCGTCGCCGCCGTTCGACGATCTGCGCCTGCGCCGCGCGGTTGCGATGGCGCTCGACCGTAAGGCTTTCATCGACATCATGGGCGAAGGCCAGGGCGACGTCGGCGGCGCGATGCTGCCCACCCCGGCCGGCGTCTGGGGCCTGCCGCCGGAAATCCTGAAGACCTTGCCCGGCTTCAGCGGGAACGTCCAAGCCAGTCGCGAGGAAGCCCGCGCCACCATGCGCACCCTCGGCTACGGCCCGGACAAACACCTGAAGGTGAAGATGTCCACCCGCAACATCCCAACCTATCGCGATGCGGCGGTGCTGCTGATGGACCAGCTGAAAGAGATCTGGATCGACGGCGAGCTGGAACTGATCGAAACCGCCACCTGGGTTCCCAAGTTGATACGCCGTGAGTACCAGATAGCCCTCAGCGTCGTCGGCAACGGCGTCGACGAACCCGACCAGCAGTTTTTCGAGAACTATGTCTGCGGCTCGCGCACCTACATGGATTACTGCAACAAGGACCTTGATGCGCTGGTCAATCAGCAATCGATGGAGCCCGATCAGGAAAAGCGCAAACGTCTGGTCTGGGAGATCGACCGCCGCCTGCAAGTAGATGCCGTGCGCCCGATGCTCTATTTCATCCGCGCCGGCACCTGCTGGCGTCCGGAGGTGAAGAACCTGACCCTGATGGTGAACAGCACCTTCAACGGCTGGCGCATGGAGGATGTCTGGTTGGACCGATAAGTCGGAACAAATCCGCAGGTCCCACCAGCATTGAAATCTTCACCGAATGATGCCAATATTCGTGCCTGTCGAGATGGAGTCGCGCCATGCGCACAACGCTCGCCCTGGATGACGATCTGATCGCCAAGGCGCAGGCCTGCACCGGCCTGCAGGAGAAATCTGCTCTGGTGCGCGAAGCCCTGCGCGCGCTCATCGAACGTGAGAGCGCACGCCGGTTGGCGCGCCTCGGCGGCACGGAGCCTGATCTGACCGCGCCCCCCCGCCGCCGATCCGCCGCTGTTTGATCTTCCCGAGGTGATCCTTGTCGACAGTTCGGTTTGGATCGACCACCTGCGCGCGGGTGACCCAGGGCTGACGGGATTGTTGAACCGGGGCCAGGTGCTCGCCCATCCGTTCGTGATCGGCGAACTGGCGCTCGGCAATCTGCGTCAGCGCGAGACGGTTCTGGAACTGCTGGAAGATCTGCCCCAGGCCGTGGTGGCGACAGATGTGGAAACCCGGCATTTCATCGGCCGGCACGCACGGTTCGGGATGGGGATCGGCTATGTCGATGCGCATTTGCTGGCGTCGGCTCGGCTCACGCCGGACACATCCATCTGGACTCGCGACAGGCGTTTGCAGGCAGTGGCGAAAAACCTGTCCCTGGCAGCGGATTTGGCTGACTGAACGTCCCCCGGCTAGTGTGCATCGGTAGCGTCAAGACAATTTGCGATAAGACGGGGGAAAGTCTGCATGGATTTCAGGATCGGGACGGAGCAGCGCGAAATGGTCGCCGCTGTCCGCGACCTCGCGCAGAACGAGTTCAAGCCCAACGCCGGCCGCTACATGGACGGCACCTTCCCCTGGGACAACATGCGCAAGCTCGCCGCCCTCGGCGTACTCGGCATGACCGTGCCGGAGGAGTATGGCGGCCTCGGCCTGCCGGTGTTCGATACCGCGCTCATCCTCGAGGAGATCGCCAAGGTCTGCTACCCCACCGCCATGGCGGTGCTGGGGGAGGCCGGGGTGCAGACCCGCGTGATCGCCCGCTACGCCCCCGACAGCATCAAGGAACGTATCTTGCCGCGCGTGGTGTCCGGCGACTGCATCCTGGCAATCTGCATGACCGAGCCGCACGCCGGCACCGACGTGGCGAATTTCCGCACCAACGCCCGAATCGTCGGCGACCGAGTTATCCTGAAGGGCACCAAGACCCTGATCAGCCGTGCGCCTGAGGCCGGCATGTTCGTCGTCTTCACCCGCATCGACGGCCGCCCGGGCCGCGAGGGCATTGGCTGCGTCCTTCTCGAAGCCGGCACCCCCGGCTTCGCCGTCACCGGCACCTACCACACGATGGGTGGCGAGAACCTGCACGAAATCCAGTTCGACGATTGCGAACTGCCATTGGAAAACCTGGTCCTCCGCGAGGACGGCTTCCGCAAGCTGCTGTCCGCCTTCAACACCCAGCGCTGCCTGAACCCGTCCATCTCGCTCGGCCTTGCCGAAGGCGCCTTCGATGAGGCGGTGAACTATGTCCGCGACCGTACCGTGTTCGGCTCGCCCATTTCGGATAAGCAGGGCGTGCGCTGGAAACTCGCCGACATGTTCAAGGACATCGAGGCCGGCCGGGGCCTGCTGTACCGCGCCTGCATGACCGCCAATCCCTTCCCCGATCCGTTCCTCTCGGCCACGGCGAAGGTGTTCAACAATGAAATGGCCCTGCGCGTGACCAGCGAGGCCGTGCAGCTGCACGGCGGCTACGGTTTCACCGATGAATACGCCGTCTCCCGCCTCTATCGCGGCGCCCGCTACGGATCGCTCGGCGGCGGCGCGACGGAAACCCTGCGCGACCTCATCGGCAAGAAGATCGTTGGTGACATGGACCCGACCCAGGGCATCGCCGGCCTGGATACCTACTGATGCTGCTGGTCGAAGCCGACGGCAAGGCGCTGTTCGCCCAGTACGGTATCCCGGTCCCCGCCGGCCTCGTGCTGCGGGCCGGCGACGCTCCGGCCCCCTTACCCGGCCCAGGCCCCTGGATGGTCAAGGCGCAGATACCAGTGGGCGGGCGCGGCAAGGCGGGCGGCGTCAATCGCTGCACCGATGCAGCCGCGATCGCCGCGGTGGCTGCGGCAATGTTCGGAACACGGCTGAAGGGCCATGGCGTGGACGACGTGCTGGTCGAGCAGGCCGCTACCGGTCGCGAAACCTATCTGGCGCTGATGCTGGACCCGGCGAGCTACGGCGTGCGAGTGCTCTACGCCGCCACCGGCGGGGTAGAGGTGGAACAGAACACCGCCATCGCCAGCCGCCTTTGTGCCCCCGAAACCGACGCGATCGCATCCGCGGTCGACGAACTGGTTGCGAATGAACCCGAACCTATTCGCGCCGCGCTGGCCGATACCGGCCGCAAGCTGGCTAAACTGCTGATCGAGCGGGAGCTGATGCTGGCGGAGATCAACCCGCTGTTCGTTTCCGACGCCGGCATCATCGCAGGCGACGCCAAGGTGGTAATCGATTTGAACGCCATCGACCGCCAGCCGGAAATCGCCAAAATCGTCGCCTCCCGCCCCGTGCTGTATGCTGATGCCTGCCGCAAGATCGAGGAAGGTTTCGACTACGTGGAACTGGACCCCGAGGGGGAGATCGGCCTCGTCACCACCGGCGCCGGCCTGTCCATGATGCTGATCGACGAAATGACCGCGCGCGGCGGCACGCCGCTGAATTTCTGCGACATCCGCACCGGCCAGTTCCGCGGAAGCCCACAACGGCTGATGCGGGTGCTGTCTTGGATCGCCGCCCGGCCCTCGGTGAAGGTGATCCTGGTCAACATATTCGCCGGTATCACCGATCTCGGCGAGTTCGCCCGCCTGCTCGCCGACGCCATCGAGCAGTCGCCGGATCTGAAAGTGCCGATCGTCGCCCGCCTGGTCGGAAACGGCGCTGCCGCGGCGAGATCCATTCTGGCCGAGCGCATGCCGGGCCTGGCGGTGGAGGAAGACCTCGACGCCGCCCTAGTCCACATCGCTCGCGCCACCGCAGGACGCGCCGCATGATCACCTCGCTCAGCCGTTCCACCCCCGTTCTGGTCCAGGGCATCACCGGGCGCATGGGCCGGGCGCATACCTCCAACATGCGCGCTTTCGGCACCAACATCGTCGCCGGCACTGCCGCGCGCGCCGATATCAATGAGGTGGACGGGATCCCTGTCTTCGCCAGTTGCGCCGACGCGGTCGCCGCCACCGGCGCCATCGCATCCATCGCCATGGTGCCGCCCGCGGACGTGCTGCGCGCCGTCACAGAAGCGGTCGCCGCCGGCATTCGCCTGGTCGTCACCATCGCCGAGGGCGTCCCGGTGCATGACGCGCTCCATGCTGGCCGCCTTGCCCGCGCGGCGGGCGCCACCTGGATTGGCGCCTCCACCCCCGGCCTCGCGGTGCCCGGTGAAATGAAACTGGGATTCCTGCCCAACGTGTCGCTGCACCCGGGCCCGCTCGCGCTGATGTCCAAAAGCGGCACCCTGTCCTACGAGGTCGGCTATCGCCTGGCGCGCGAGGGCATCGGCACCAGCTACTGGGTCGGCGTCGGCGGCGATGCGGTGAAGGGCGTGCGCTTCGCC
>CAINEA010000335.1 GCA_903847525.1 uncultured Acetobacteraceae bacterium
GCTGGCCGATATTTATGTTTGAGCGGGACAACGATCAGTCAAGAAAACTGGCTGAGAAAAGTGCGTAAACAGGAATGTCTTTGCTGCCGCGGCGCTGTCGCTTATCGGCATTGCAACCGCCGAGGCGCAGCCCGCGCCGGCAGCAACCGAGCCGGTAAAGCTCGGCATTATCCTCGACATGGCCAGCCTGTATGCCGACGTAACCGGGCCTGGCAGCGAGTGGGCCACCCGCATGGCGATCGCCGATTTCGGTGGCAAGGTGCTGGGCCGGCCGATCGAACTGCTCGTGGCCGACCATCAGACCAAGGCGGACATCGCCGCGGCAATCGCAACAAAATGGTTCGATACGGAATCTGTTGTCGCACTGCTGGACGTGGCGGCCTCGTCGCCGGCCTTGGCGGTCATGAACGCGGCTGACCATCGCAACAAAATCGTCATCCTGAACGGGCCCGGCGCGTCTTCGATCACCAACGAAAACTGCATCCGGACGGTCGTTCATTACACCTACAACACGTATGCCGTGGCGCATGCCGTGACCAAGGCGGTGATGGATCAGGGCGGCAAGAACTGGTACTACCTTGCGGCCGACTACACCTACGGGCATCAGCTGGCCGCCGATAGCGCGGCGGTCGTGAAGGCCAATGGCGGGGAGGTTCTGGGTGAGGCCCGGGCACCGGCCGGCACGTCGGATTTCTCGTCGTTCCTGCTGAAGGCACAGCAATCGAAGGCGCAGGTGATCGGCCTGGCCAATGCCGGCAGCGACCTGATCAACACCGTGAAGCAGGCATCGGAATTCGGCATCACCCAGGGCGGCATCAAGCTCGCCAGCCTGGGCGCCAACATCAACGACATCTACGGCATCGGCCTGGACGCGACGCAGGGGATGGTGCTGGCCGACGCGTTCTACTGGGACACGGACGACCAGACGCGGGCCTTCGCCAAGCGCTTTTCCGACAAGATGAAGAAGATGCCAAACATGCTGCAGGCCGGCGTGTATTCCTCCACCCTGCACTACCTGCAGGCAGTACAGGCGGCTGGCACGACGGAAAGCGACGCGGTAATGGAAAAGATGCGGAGCATGCCGATCAACGATGTCTTCGCCCATAACGGCCATATCCGTGCCGACGGCATGATGGTGCACGACATGTACCTGTTCCAGGTAAAAACTCCGGCCGAATCCAAGGGGCCCTGGGACCTTTACAAGCGCCTGGCGACCATTCCGGGCGATCAGGCGTATCAGCCGCTGTCTGAAACCCGCTGCCCGCTCCTGAAGAAGTAGCCCGGCGGAAAGGGCCAACGCTGGCCTGTTGGTGGGGTTCCACCAACAGGCCCGATAGTTGAACCGTGTTTAGCCTTCCGTTTTCAGGCTTTCTCCACCTCGCCGCCCGCCGCGACCCAATCCTTGAACCCGCCGAGATTGTGCACGTCGGTGAAACCGAGGTCGCGCAACGTCTTGCCGGCCAGTGCGGCCCGTCCGCCGGAACCGCAATACAGGATCACCGGGCGGTCGGTGCGGAACGCCGGATCGTGCGTCGGCGCGTCGGGCGCGGCGCGAAACTCCAGCAGTCCGCGGGAAACGGCGATGGCGCCCTTCACCTTGCCGCTGGCGGCGATCTCGGTGCCGTCGCGGATGTCCACCACCAGCGCATTGCCCGTGGCCATCAGTTTCGCCGCATCGGCGGGCGAGATGTCCGGCACGACGGCGCGGGCAGCGGCGATCATGTCTTTCAACGTGGTGGTCATGGTCGGTGTCTCCAGCCGGTTGATGGATCGAGGTTTGGCATGGCGAGCACGGCTATCCGCCGTAGAAAACGTTGTCGCCCAGGTCCTTCATCTCCAGGATCGCCGCATCCGGCCGGCCGGTGGTGGCGTTCGGCAAATGCGCCTCGGTCACTTCGCCGACGACGATGTGGTGGTCGCCCTGCTCGACGATGCTGACCACCTTGCACTCCACCGCGCCGATCGCGGCGTCCAAGATCGGTAGGCCGTTATGGCCGTTGTGGAAGCCCTGTCCGGAGATTTTGTCGCCTTCCAGCACCGCCGGCTTGAAGAAGGTGAAGGCCAGGCCCTTGGCATCCTTGCCCAGCATGTTCAGGGTGAAGATCCCGGTCGCTTTCAGCAGCGCGTAGGTGCCGCTGTCGGTCTTTACGCCCACAACGATCAGCGGCGGGCTGAACGCCGACTGGGTCACCCAGTTGACGGTGGCGGCGGCCACGGTGCCCTCGCCGGCCTTGGCGGTCAGCACGTAGATCCCGTACGGGATCATCCGCAGCGCGGTTTTCTTCGCATCCAAATTCATCGTTTCCTCCTCGGGTTCGTGAACAGACAAAGCGTAGACGCAATGGTGCCCAGGGTGAATGACCCCTACGCCACCTGATGCAGCAGCGCCTCCCCGGCGGCGAGCCGACGGCAATTCTCCGCGGCAATGGAAAAACTGCGCGCGAAGGTGCCGGTGGTCAGCCAGCCGATATGCGGGGTCAGCACCACGTTCGGCAGCGCCAGCAGTGGATCGGCGGGATCGGCCGGCTCGGCGGCGAAAACATCCAGCCCGGCGGCGGCAAGATGGCCCGCGCGCAGCGCCTCGGTCAGCGCCGTCTGGTCCACCAGCCCGCCTCGGGCGGTGTTGATCAGGATCGCGCCCGGTTTCATTCGCGCCAATGCGTCGCGGCCGATCATCCGGTCGGTCGCCGCGTCCAGCGGCACGTGCAGGGAAACGATATCGGCCTCGGCCAACAGCTGTTCCAGCGAACGGTAGCCATCGCGCGCATCTTCATGCGCGGAGCGGGCGGTATAGATCACCCGGCACCCGAGCGCGGTCAGCACCGGCGCCAGCGCGCGCGGGATCGCACCATACCCAACCAAACCAACAACCCTGCCGCCGAGCTCGCCCAGCCCGTCCTGCATGGCCGGATCCAGCGCCCAGCCCCGCCCGGCGCGGGTCGCCGCATCGAACGCGGGCAGCCGGCGCAGGCAGGCCAGCATCAGGGCAAGCGCAACCTCCGCCACCGCTCGGGCGTTGGTGCCGGGCAAGTTGCAGACCGCGATGCCACGGGCCCGCGCGGCGTCCAGGTCGTTCAAGTCCCGACATTCCTTCTGGGCCGCCGCTAATTCCAGCTTCAACCCGTGCGCCGCTTGCGTCGCCGCTTCCGCCCGCGCCGCCGCGTCCGCCAGACCGCGCTTGGCAAGCGCCAGTTCGCACGCCA
>CAINEA010000336.1 GCA_903847525.1 uncultured Acetobacteraceae bacterium
GCTTTGGCATGCCCCCTTTCCCAACAAACCCGTCCATGGGGTTAAGGGGACGAGTCCCCTTACGGGTGCAGGGCAGAGCCCTGCCGGGGTCCGGGGCAGAGCCCCGGCCTTGCTCGCATCCGCCCCCGGCCCATCGGCATGAGCCGGCGGTCGCGGGCGATGGACGGGGCGCTGGCGCGGGTGCCGGGGTTGTTGGGGGCTGGGCGGGTTCAGGAGGCTGTTGGGGTTTGCCAGCAGGTTTTGGCGGTTGCGCCCAACCATGCCGATGCGATGGGCATGTTGGCGATGGCGGTTTTGCGGATGGGGCAGCCGGAGACGGCGACCGAGTGGCTGAACCGGGCGATGCAGCAGAAGCCCGCCTCGGCCGCGTCCTATCTGGTGAATTGCGCCCTGACCTTGCTGGAGCTCGGCCATCCCGAGCCGGCGTTGGAGGCCGCCCAGGATGCCTTGGCCCGCAAGCCCGGCTATCCGGAAGCCTTGCAGGCGGCGGGGCATGCGCTGAGCGACCTTGGCCGGCCGGAGGAAGCGATCGGCACCTATCGGGAGGCTTTGCGGCTGAAACCGGCGCTGCACGATATCCAGAACAACCTGGCCCTGGTGCTGAGCGCGATGTCGCGGCTGGACGAGGCCGAACCGCTCCTGCGCCAGGCCTCGGCGCGGGAGCCCCGTGATCCCATTCTGCGCGCCAACCATGCCAGCGTACTGAAAGAGCTTGGCAGATTGGACGAGGCGGAGGCGGCGTATCGCGCGGCGCTGCGGTTGGCGCCGGAAGGAACGCCGGCCCATGCCATGCTGCAATACAATCTGGGCCTGTTGTTGCTGCTGGCTGGCCGGCTGACGGAAGGCTGGGCCGCTTATGAGTATCGCTTCGCCGCCGGCGTGTTTCGGTCGCCAACTTTTGCCCAGCCGCGTTGGGCGGGCGAGAAGCTGGACGAACGCACCCTGCTGATCCACGCCGAGCAAGGGCTCGGCGACATGATCCAGATGGCGCGCTACCTGCCGATGGTGCGGGAGCGGGCCGGTGCATCGCCCGGACGGGTAATCCTGGCGGTCTCCCGCCCGCTGGTCCGACTATTGTCCATATGGCCGGGGGTTCAGGTGATCGAGGCACAGGTGAACGGTGCGGGCGATCCGCTGCCGCCGTTCGACGCGCAGTGCCCGGCCATGAGCCTGCCGCTGGTTTTTGGCACCACGCTGGAGACCATTCCCGCCGACATTCCTTATTTGCGCGCCGACCCGGCCCGCACCGCCCATTGGCGCCGGCGCGTCGGCGAACTGCCGGGGCTTCGGGTCGGCCTTGTCTGGGCCGGCAATCCGCAGGACCGGCGGATGGACCGCCGCCGGTCGGTCCCGTTCGAACGGCTCGCCGCGCTGGCGGAAATTCCCGGCGTGTCGTTCGTGTCACTGCAGAAGGATGTTACTGCGGCGATCCTGCAGGAATCGGCGCTGGGCCGGGAACTGCACGACTGGACCGGAGAACTGCAGGATTTCGCCGAAACCGCGTGCCTGATCGAGGCCTTGGACCTGGTGATCGGGGTCGACACGGCGGTTGTGCATCTGGCCGGCGCGCTGGGCCGTCCGGTATGGCTGCTGAACCGCGCCGATACGGATTGGCGCTGGGGGCCGGGCGGAGAAAACGCGCGGAACGATTGTTCCTGGTATCCGACCCTGCGCCAGTTCCGCCAGCTCAGGCCCGGTGAATGGGAGCCAGTGGTACAGGCGGTACGCGAGGCACTTCTGCAGTTCCGCGATACCCGTCCCGAAATCGCACCGGTATGAGCGGCGGATATCGCCCGTCCATGCGCCTTTCGCTGCCATAATTTGGTCACGGTGTATGAGTGCGGCAAAGGTTCAGGTCGTCTCAGCGCGGCAATTCAGACGCAGCAAGCTTGTCTCGACTTGTATCCGGGCGTATGGCTCCGCCGCCCGGGAAGTTACCGCCGTGAAAATTGTTGGCCCGGTCACTGGACAAACGAGGCCGCCATCCGTCGCTTTAAGTCAGCCGTGCTATGAGAAGGCCGGGTAACATGGCTCACGGGCCCGACGGAATGAGGCGAAATGGGGACTAAGGCAAAAATGGCACGTCACCAGCGGCCTGTTTGTGAATCATCCTTGCCACGCCGGGCCTTTCCATGACGGCCGCCCCAGGCGGAACCGCCGGCACGGGAGAGGCGCTGCATAAACCGGTACCCAAAGCCGCGGCCCTCCTGGCCGTGTTGGGCGTCGTCTACGGCGATATCGGCACCAGCCCGCTCTACGCCTTCAAGACCAGCCTCCAGCTGTTCCACGGCATGCCGGTTACCGAGACCGAGATCATGGGCATCCTGTCGCTGATCTTCTGGTCGCTGATCCTAATCGTGACCGTGAAATACGTGCTCCTGGTCATGCGCGCCGATAACCATGGCGAAGGCGGCATTCTCGCGCTGATGGCCCTTGCTCAGCGGGTCTCCGCCGGTTCCGGCCTGCGCCGTTTCCTGTCTCTGATCGGCATCGCCGGCGCCTGCCTGTTCTTCGGCGACGGTATCATCACGCCGGCCATTTCCGTGCTGTCAGCGGTGGAGGGCCTGGAAATCGTCACGCCCAGGGCGACGCAGTACATCCTGCCAATCTCGGCGGTTGTGATCGTGATGCTGTTCGCCCTGCAATGGCGCGGCACCGGCAGCGTCGGGCGCATCTTCGGGCCGGTCATGGCGCTGTGGTTCGTCGCGATCGGCGTGCTGGGGCTGATCGAGATCGTGCAGCACCCGTTTGTGCTGCTCTCGGTGTCGCCGACCTATGCCATCGCACTCTGTATTCAATACAGGTCCCTGGCCTTCATCGTGCTTGGCGCCGTGGTGCTGTGCGTGACCGGTGCCGAGGCGTTGTACGCAGACATGGGACATTTCGGCTCCCGGCCGATCAAGCTGACCTGGATATTCTTCGTGCTGCCGAGCCTGGTGCTGAATTATTTCGGCCAGGGCGCGCTGATCCTCAGCGACCCGAAAGCCATCGAGAATCCGTTTTTCCTGCTGGGACCGGACTGGCTGCGCCTGCCGATGGTGATCCTGGCCACCGTCGCCACCGTGATCGCCAGCCAGGCACTGATCTCCGGCGCCTATTCGATCACCCGCCAGTCCATGCAGCTCGGGTTCCTGCCGCGAATGACGGTGCGGCACACATCCAATACCGAGGAAGGGCAGATCTACGTTCCTCAGGTGAATACGGCACTGCTGATGGGTGTGCTGATCCTGGTGTTCACCTTCCGCAGCAGTGATGCCCTGGCCGCCGCCTATGGCATCGCGGTTACCGGCACGTTCCTGTGTACCTGCGTGCTGGCGATGGTGGTTTTCCGGCGCCAGTACCATTGGCCGCGCTGGGCTGCGATTTTGGTGTTCGGCAGCTTCTTCGTGATCGACAGTATCTTTTTCGCCGCCAACGCGCTCAAGATTCCGGAAGGCGGCTGGGTGCCGCTGGCCTTCGGGTTGGGGCTGATGGCGCTGATGACCTCGTGGAACCGTGGACGGGCCCTGCTGCTGGACCGCTGGAAGCAGGACAGCTTGCCGCTTGCCTCGTTCCTCGCCCGGTTGCCGCAATCGCGCACGGTACGTGTGCCGGGGATGGCGGTGTTCCTGACCGGCAACCCCGATTATGTCCCTGCCGCGCTGCTGCATAACCTCAAGCACAACAAGGTGCTGCACGACCGGGTGCTGTTCGTCACGGTGCAGAACCTGGACGAGCCGGAAGCCGGACCGGATCGGCGGACCGAGGTGGAAGAGCTGGCGCCGGGCATCCATCGCGTGCTGCTGCGCTATGGCTTCATGGAAAGCCCGAATATCCCCCGCGCGCTGGAGGACCTGAAGGATCGCGGCGTCGCCTTCGATCCGATGCAGGCCAGCTACTTCCTGGGCCGCGAGGTGCTGGTACCGTCGATGGTGCCGAAGATGCCGGTTTGGCGGCTTTGGCTGTTCCTGGTGATGGCGCGCAACGCCGTATCCGCCACCGAGTTCTTCCGTATCCCGTCCGATCGCGTGGTCGAACTCGGCGTTCGGGTGGCCATCTGATGGCGAAGGTCCTTGCCTCGCTGTCCGCGGCTCCCGGGCTTCCGCTGGGCAGCGTCGAGCATGGTCTGGAAATGAAGGTGCTGCTCACGCCGCAGGGACAAATCGACCCCGCAGCCTATTTCGCCGACCCCACGCCCTGGCGCGCCCGCCGCTTCCGCCCCAACCGGACGGATTGGCGGGGCGAGGTGGTGCTGGTGGACGAGGGCAACATCGAGGCCGGCTGGGCCCTTCGGGGCGAGCAGGATATGGACGACCCGGTCTGGACCCTGGAAGCGCGGATATGTCGGCCAGGCGATTATCTCACGATCCGCCGCCCGGACGGTGAGGAGCTGGTGTTTCGCATCGTCGCCGTGGAACAGGATGCTTGAACCGGCTGGCCAATCGGACTAAGTGACAAAAGTCAGTTCCGTGAAAGCGGGCCTGTCCGTTCGGCCCCGGAAGGGCTGGGCGCGTGCCAACAACCCATATGGATCACATGAAACCCCGACCTAGCAGCGAACCCGTCGAGCCGTACAGTCCGCGCATCGCGCGTGCTGTCGTTTTGGCGGAAATCATTGCCCGGGAGCCCCGTGTGACCGCAATGTCGCGGACAGCCATCATCGGCTGACCGCACGCGGTCAGCGCCTCCTGGGCCGGTCTTCAACCGGTAGCCATAAGGAGGCGTCGCAATGACCGCCTTGTTTGATTTCAACCGCCCACCTTCCACGGTGCCCGCACCGGGCGTGGACTTGCGTCCGCGCTCGACCGTGCTGGATACCGCCACCCTGCTGACGCGCTTCGGCCTTGCTCCGCATCTGGTCGCGCACTGGATGCATGACAGCGCCGGCCAGCTGGTTTGCGTCTGGCGCGAGGACATCGTGCCGCATCGGCCGTCGGTCGCCCGCAATCTTCGCGAAGCACGGGATGGAGCCTCCTGATGAAAGAAGGCTCTAGTAGCGGCCGGGCCACCAGGCCCGGCCGCCCGACCCAGCCGAACCGGATGGGCGGACCGCGTAACAACGCCGCTCCCCGTCCGGACTCCCCCGACGCCAGGATTGCGGCTCCATGACCCCTACAGCGTTATCACGGCAGTTCCCCGCTTCCCGCCTCGGCTGGCGCCATCGCATCCTGCATTTCATGGTGGTGGCCGGCCCAGGGCTCATTGTCATGGTCGCGGATAACGACGCCGGCGCCGTTTCCACCTACACCCAGGCGGGTGCGCTATACGGCACGTCCCTGCTGTGGGTGCTGCTGCTGCTGCTGCCGGTGACCTATTTCGTGCAGGAAATGGTGGCCCGGCTCGGGATCGCGACCGGCCAGGGCCACGCGGCGATGATCTATCAGCGCTTTGGCAAATGGTGGGGCCGTTTCGCACTGTTCGATCTGCTACTGGTGAACGTCTTCACCCTCGTCACCGAATTCGCCGCCATCGCGATGGCGGCCGGACGCTTGGGCCTGGACCCGAATTTGATCGTGCCGCTATCGGCGGTCGGGTTGATCGCGCTGGTCGGCACCGGCAGCTATCGCCGGTGGGAACGCATGACCCTGGCGCTGTGTGGCCTCAATCTCTGCTGGCTTTTCCTGGCCTGGCGGGTTGGACCGGATACACACGCGGTGCTGCGCGATACGTTGATCCCGTCTGTCCCGCCGGGTGGGGTAACCGGTTCGCTGGTGTTCCTGGTGATCGCCATCGTCGGCACCACGATCGCGCCCTGGCAGCTGTTCTTCCAAAGCAGCTGCGTGGCCGACAAGCGGTTGCGCTTCGCCGACCTGAAAGCCGCCCGGCTCGACACACTGATTGGCGCGGTTGCCGTGGTGGGCTTCGCGGTCTGCATGCTGCTGGTCGGCGACGCCCTTCACCGCCAGGGCGGCAGCTTCGAGGATCCGGCCCAGATGGCCGTCGCGCTACGGCCGCTGATCGGCGGGACCGGTTCCACCTTGATCCTGTTGATGATGTGCAACGCCGCCCTGCTGGGCGCCACCGCGGTTTCCCTGTCTTCCGCCTGGGCTTGGGGCGAGGTGATGGGCTGGCGCAACACGCTGCAGGCAAAGATCAGCGATGCCCCAAAATTCTACGCCGCCTACGCGCTCTGCGTCGCAATCGCCGCCGGTGTCGTGCTGATCCCCGGCGCGCCCCTGCAAACCATCATCGTCGGCGTGCAGGTGCTGGCCGGGGTGATGCTGCCATCCGCGATCATTTTCCTGCAATTGCTGCTGAATGACAGGGAAATGCTGGGACCGCGGTTCGCCAATCGTCCCTGGAACAATTGGGTAAACTGGACCGTGATCGGTCTGTTGTTCGCCCTGTCCCTGGTGCTCGCCGCCCAGGTCATCCTACCCGATCTCTTTCCTGCCGCCTGAAGAAAGGAGCCACGCCGATGTCCGATGCCACGCTCGACCTTCGCCTGCCCCGCATCGTGCACCCGCTTGACGATTTGCCGGAGGAGAAATTGTATCATTCCGGCCTCGGCCGCATGACCCTGACCCCTGCGGTCCGGCTGTCGTTGTTCGCGTTGCGCGGATATCTCGGGTTAATGATCCTGCTGGTCGCCTGGCGCGTGATCGGCCTTTGAGCTGATTGACTTCGCCATAGCAATATTTTGACGTATATCGGAATGATTGTACTTGTGTGCATGGTTGGCCGAAGCTAGCTTTCTCGATGCAGAGCCGCGAATCGGCGCATGAGCGCCACTCCTGGCGGTTGTGTTTTCGATGGCTGGATCTACGGAAGGGCTTACTGAATGGCTGCTAACAACCGAGGCGCCAAGGATCGGGAAAACGAAACCCCCGATGAAACGCTGACCAACTTGCTGCGTGGCACCATGGCCGGCCTCGTGCGCCGCGATAAAGCGGACCTCAGCGCCCGGCAGTTGGCCATCTTTCTGATCTGCTACCTCAATGACCCACCACACACGGTCCGCGGCCTCGCGGACGCTCTGAACGTGTCCCGCCCGGCAATCAGCCGCGCCTTGGATCGCTTGTCACAGCTCGAACTGGTGCGCCGCAAGCCGGATCCGGTGGACCGGCGCAGCGTTCTGATTCAGCGCACCCCGGCTGGAAACGCGTTCCTGCGGGAACTGCGTGCCATTATGAATGCTGCCGCGGCTCCTAAATCGCCGCCAAAACAGACGAAGTCCGGCCGCCGGATGACGGCCGGTTCAGCCGCATAAGTACTTAACGGCCGGCGGAATTGAAGCCAAGGGCTGCCTGCCTTTCGATGAAGCGGTTTCCGCTGGGCCCACTTCTGGTAAAACGGCTTGGTAATCCAAGACCTGAAGCCGCTTTAAAGCGCGACAGGATCGCTCCAGCAGGAGAGCCGGCATGCATGACCCCACAATCCAAACCCCCTGGAACCCGACGGGCCCGAGGGATCGTCCGACTACCAGGGCCGCGCCGCTGACCGACCGCCAATCTTCAGACGAAAAGCGGATGCTCTATGCCGATCTAGCCCAGGCGGTCGAGGGCTTGCTGGCGGGCGAGACCGATTGGATCGCCAACACGGCCAATGTTGCCGCATCGATCTATCATAGCCTGCCGGCGCTCAATTGGGCGGGGTTCTATTTCGTGCGGGGCGACGAATTGGTGCTGGGCCCGTTCCAGGGCAAACCGGCCTGCGTGCGAATACGAATCGGCAAAGGCGTCTGCGGCACCGCAGCGGAGCAGCAACGCACAATCCTGGTGCCGGACGTGCATGATTTCCCCGGCCATATCGCCTGCGACGTGGCATCGCGATCGGAACTTGTTGTGCCTCTGCTGCGGGACGGACGCGTTCTGGGGGTACTCGATCTCGACAGTCCGATCCCGAACCGGTTTGACGAAGCGGATCGGCAGGGCTGCGAAACGCTCGTTGGCATTCTGCTGAGTGCGGGCGGAATTTAGGCAAGACGAGGTCTCCACGCCGGCCAAGCAGCCGGAGCGGAGACCTCGTCTTGCCTAGTCCTCTTCATGCAGCCAGCGCGCCACGGCGCCGGCGATCAGCGCACCGACGAGCGGGGCAAGCCAGAACAGCCATAGCTGACTGACATACTCACCGCCGGCGAACAGGGCCGGCGCGGTGCTGCGGGCGGGATTGACCGAGGTATTGGTCACAGGGATCGAGACCAGGTGGATCAGCGTCAACCCCAGGCCGATCGGAATGCCGGCGAAACCAACCGCGGCGCGTTTGGACGTGCAACCCAGGATGATGGTCAGGAAGAAGAAGGTCATCAGCACCTCCATCAGCAGGCAGGCCATCAGGCTGTATTTGCCGGGGCTCAACGCGCCGTAGCCGTTGGAGGCAAAGCCGCCCAGAACGAAGTCCGGCTTGCCGGACGCAATCACGTACAGGACCGCCGCTGCGGCAATGGCGCCGACCACCTGTGCCAGCCAATAGGGGACGATGTCGCCGGTCTTGAACCGCCCGGCGGCCCATAGGCCGATCGTGACGGCCGGGTTGAAATGGCCGCCGGAGATGTGACCCACGGCATAGGCCATGGTCAGCACGGTCAGACCGAACGCCAGCGCAACGCCGACAAAACCGATACCGAGCTGCGGGAAGGCCGCAGCCAATACCGCACTGCCGCAGCCGCCAAAGGTCAGCCAGAAAGTACCGAAGAATTCCGCGCCGACGCGCCGGGTCATGTCCATGTGGTTTACTCCCTCGATTTTGAAGCTCGATAGGTTTGAAGATTACTCATTGCAGCTGTCGCAGGTGTTTGACCGTTCAGCGATTCCACGGCCGCCCGTTCGGACAGAGCGAGTAACACCGTTCAACCTTATGGGCGGTAGCAAACGTTTCGTGGTTACTGCAAGCAACCAATTGGCCTGGGTAGAGCCCTTTGACAGCGGCGTTAGGCGCGCGGACGACGCGTGGGATACCATCCGCGCACGAGCACTTCACAAAAGGATCGCCCCTATGTCGCTGACCATGTTTCAGGCCTCGGTGCCCGTCTGCACCCAAATTCTCGGCGGCCTGGCCGGCGTTTTGGCAAAGGCCGAGGCGCATGCCGCCGCGCGCAAGATCGAC
>CAINEA010000337.1 GCA_903847525.1 uncultured Acetobacteraceae bacterium
ATGCCCATGCCGCCGATGCCGAGGTCGCCCAGGCCGAGAATGCGCTCCCCGTCCGTCACCACGATGAAGCGGATGTCGGGCTGCGGCCAGTTGGACAGCAATTCCTTCAGTCGCCCCTTGGCCGAGATCGGCAGATAGATCCCACGGGAGGCACGGAAGATATGATCGAACTTCTGGCAGGCTTCCCCGACCGTCGGCGTATAGACCAGCGGCATGAAGGTCGCGGGATCGGACATCAGCACGGCGTAGTATAGCACCTCGTTGCGCGACTGCAGATCACTCAGAAATAGATAGCGCTGCAAATCGTTGTCGAGCATCGCAAGCTGGGTATGCACCCGGGCGATCTGGAGCGGCAGCGTATCCGCAACCGGCGGCAGCAGCCCCTCGATGCCAAGCGCGCGCCGCTCGGCCAGGGGGAACGCGGAGCCTTTGTTGAGTTGCGGGTTGCGCAGCAGGGCGGCGCCGGTGACGTGGCTCTCGGTCGGCATGGGGCTTTTCTTTCGCGGTTTGGGTGTTAGGCGCCGGTTGCGACGTACGGGTGAACCATCTTGGCGGGATCAACCACACGATCGAACTCGGCTTCCGTGACGTATCCGAGGTCGAGGGCTGCGGCTTTCAGTGTCAGGTCGTGATCCATCGCGTGGTGCGCTATCTTGGAGGCCTTATCGTAGCCGATGACCGGTGCGAGCGCGGTCACCAGCATCAACGAACGGTCCACATTTTCCTGGATCTTCTTCAGGTTCGGCTTGGTCCCTTCGATCAGGAACTTGCGGAAATTCGTGCAGCCGTCGGTCAGCAGCGTAATCGAGTTGGCGATGTTGAAGATGATCAGCGGCTTGTAGACGTTCATTTCCAGATAGCCGCCGGCGCCCCCGAAGCCGACCGCGACATCGTTGGCCATCACCTGCACGGCGAGCATGGTGAGCGCCTCCGCCTGGGTTGGATTGACCTTGCCGGGCATGATCGAGGAGCCTGGTTCGTTCTCCGGGATTACCAGTTCGGCGAACCCCGCACGTGGGCCGCAGGACATCAGGCGGATGTCGTTGGCGACCTTGTAGAGTGACGCCGCGAGCGTGCGCAGCGTGCCGGATAGTTGCACCAGCGCATCGTGCGAACCCTGTACTGTGAACTTGTTGGGGGCGCTGACGAAGGGAAGTCCGGTCAGCTTGGCGATCTCGGCTGCAGCGGCCTCGGCGAATCCCGGGGCGGCATTGATGCCGGTGCCGACCGCGGTGCCGCCAAGGGCGAGGCGGTAGACATGCTTCACCGCGTCGTCCAGCCGGTCCAGATTATCCTCCAGCATGCCGGCGTATCCGGACCATTCCTGGCCGAGCGTGATCGGCGTCGCGTCCTGCATATGGGTCCGGCCAATCTTGACGATATCCTGCCATTCGGCCGCCTTGGCGGCGATCGCGTCGCGCAGGGCCCGCACAGCCGGAACCAGGCGCTGCTTCACGCCCATGGCAGCCGCGATGAACATCGCCGAGGGGAAGGTATCATTGGATGATTGTGACATATTGACGTGATCGTTGGGGTGCACCGGCGCCTTGCCGCCGAGCTCGGTACCGGCGAGCTGGCAGGCGCGGTTGGACATCACCTCGTTCACGTTCATGTTGAATTGCGTGCCGCTGCCTGTCATCCATACATGCAGCGGAAACATCTCCTGGTGCTGGCCGACCAGGATCTCGTCGGCCACCTGCACGATAAGTTTGTGGGTATCGTCGTTCAGTCGGCCGCCGGCGTGGTTGGCATTCGCCGCGGCTTTCTTGAGGATTGCATAGGAATGGATCATTTCACGCGGAATGAGGTCTGTGCCGATGCTGAAATGCTCCAGCGAGCGCTGTGTCTGCGCGCCCCACAGTTTGTCGGCGGGAACTTGCACCTCGCCCAGACTATCGGATTCCCGTCGATATTCCGTCATGAAAAGTTTCCTTCGTTGCGGAGGTGTACAGCGCGTCACTTGTCTCTATGATCGGCCTCAAGCAGAGCTTATCAATATCCGATAAAACCAGCAACCAATCGGGAAATTATGGAAGTAAAATAGATAAAAGAATTCCCGTTTACGCACTTTTCTCAGCTTCTCTTTCGTGGCACATATCGTGAACATTCGATTTAGCGAGGCAGGGACGATGGCTCGAAACAAGGTGCAATTCCAAAAGGGTCTCAGCGAAGCG
>CAINEA010000338.1 GCA_903847525.1 uncultured Acetobacteraceae bacterium
AACATGGATGTGGACCATGTCGCGTTTGCCCGGCTGTCCAAGTTCGATGGCCATCGCCCGCGCCGCCTGACCGCGGCGGAAATTGCCCAGATCGCCGGCCGGGCCGGGCGTGGCATGCGCGATGGCACCTTCGGCAGCACTGGCGATTGCCAACCGCTCACCGAGGATCTGGTCGACGCGGTCGAGAACCATAAATTCGAGCCGCTGACGCAGTTGGTGTGGCGCAACGATACGCTGGATTTCACCGATCTGGAAGCGCTGCTGAACAGCCTGAACGCGCCGCCACCCGGACCCGGATTGATCCGCGGCAATGAAGCCAGCGATGTGGAAACCTTGGCGTCGCTGGCCCGTGAACCCGACTATCGCAAGCTCGCGTCCAGCCGGTCCCGCGTCCGGTTGTTGTGGGAGGCCTGCCAGATCCCGGACTTTCGCAAGCTCGCGGACGAAACCCATACCCATCTGTGCGGCCGGATCTTCGGCCATATCGTTCGGGACGGACAAATCCCGACCGATTGGCTCGCTGGACAGATCGCGGCGATCTCGCGTGCGGACGGGGATATCGACACGCTGATGCAGCGTCTGTCGGGCGTTCGGGTCTGGTCCTACATCGCCGCGCGCCCCGATTGGGTGAAGGACGCGGTGCATTGGCAGGAGCAGGCGCGCGAAGTGGAGGACAAGCTGTCCGACGCGTTGCATGAGCGGCTGACGGCTCGCTTCGTCGATCGCCGTTCCGCGCACCTGATGCGCCGGTTGGATGCGGCCGAGGGGCAGGAACTGCTGTCAGCCGTGACTGTGCGAGGCGAAGTGGTGGTGGAAGGGCATGCCGTCGGTCATGTCGCCGGCTTCGGTTTCGTGCCGGATCCGCTGGCAGAGGGCGAGGAGAAGAAGTTGGTGCTGCGCGCCGCGCGTCGTGCGCTGCGGGCCGAGATACCGCGCCGGGTGGCGGCGGTGGAGGTGGCGGGGGATGCAGCTTTCGCGCTGACCGACGATCACCGGTTGCTGTGGGACGGGGTGACGATCGCCCGGCTAAGACCCGGGACCAGCCGTTTGGCGCCCCGGGTCGAGGTTCAGGACAGTGAGTTCCTGGACGGCGCGCAGCGCGAACGTCTGCGGATCCGGCTACAGGCATTCCTCGATGCGGCGATCCGGGTGGACTTTGCATCCCTGTTCACCGCCATCCGGTTGGCCGGCGGCGATCCCGCTTTGCGGGGGCCGGTGCACCGGCTGGCGGAAGCGCTGGGCTTGCTGTCGGCCGAGGATGAGATTGAGCCGGCATTGCGGGCCGGTCTGAAGGCGATCGGGGTGCGTGCCGGGCGCTACGCGTTATTCCTGCCGGCGATGCTGAAACCGGGGCCGGTCTTGATGCGCGCCCGGCTGCTGGCGCTTGCGCAGGGCATCGTGACCCCACAACTGCCCCCGCCTGGGAAGGTATCGGTGCCGATCGCACCAGACTGGCCAGTGGGTATGGCGGAGGCATTGGGCTGGCTGCAGGTCGGACCGGGTCTGTTGCGTGTGGATGTTGCGGAGAAGGTGGCGGGAGAGCTTGCCTGGGCGGCGCGCAATGGCGCGACGGCCCTGCCGGCCGGTCTGGCCTCGCGCTTTTCGGTGCGCGCGGACCTGTTGCCGGTGGTGCTGCGCCGACTGGGCTTCCGCCTGATGCCGGCGGGCGGCATGTCGCCCGGAGAACATGGCCCGCCGGCGCCGGCGATGGTCCTGCCGCCGCGGCGCAAGCGCCTGCCGCCGCCGCCGGCTCCTCTGGTGCGAACTGGCCCGTTCGCGGCACTCGCGGCATTCAAGCGCTAGGGGGCTCCGATCGCCGACCAGGAGGACCGCGACTGGCAGAGACTGGACAAATGGCTGTGGTGCGCACGGTTCATGAAGACGCGCGGCGACTGTGCCCGCTACGTCGGCGGCGGCTTGGTGCGATTGAACCGCCAGCCGACCGACAAGCCTCACGCGAGGCTGCGGGTGGGCGATGTGTTGACGCTACCGATACCCGAAGGCCACAACGGGGATATCCGGGTCATCCGGGTTCTGGCGTTGGCGGCACGCCGCGGGCCTGCCGCGGAAGCGCGTGGGTTGTATGCAGAACTGGCGGACAGCGCATCTTGCGCTGCAGCAGAATCATCGGCATATCCCCGCGACTGATCCGATGGCCTTGTGTCGCGTTATTGCGCGGAGATCGTCTCGCGGGTCTCTCTTTCTATTCTGGTCGGGGGTTCGCCATGACCTACGTGGTCACCGAAAACTGCATTCGCTGCAAATACATGGATTGCGTCGAGGTCTGTCCGGTGGACTGCTTCTATGTTGGCGACAACATGCTGGTCATCCATCCGGATGAATGCATCGATTGCGGCGTCTGCGAGCCCGAATGCCCGGCCGAGGCGATCCTGCCCGACAGTGATGACCGTGCCGGTGCCTGGCTGGAGCAGAACCGAACCTATGCCGGCCTTTGGCCCAACATCACCCGCAAGGGTGAGCCGCCAGCAGATGCCGATGAATGGAAAGATAAGCCGGACAAGGGAAAACTGTTCTCGGCTGAACCGGGCACGCCCTAAAACGGAACCTTTGCGGCGTATCGTTCAGCTTGCATCGGCGCATGCGGGGTAGCTTGGCCGACCCCGTAAAGGCTGCCAAACGCTGACCTCTATTAATTTGTCTCTTTTTCCTGTTATACTCTCTCCTCGCTTGGGGCGGCATCCCATATCCACGGGGGCGTGTCCTGGCATATTCCTGTGGAGATGAACGTTTGGACTGGGCCGTCAGGCCGGGACGTCTTTTGTCCGGCAGTGTGGCACCTGTGTGGATGTTGGCGTGTTGGAAGGAAGAGAGGTGTCCCAAATGAAGGCATCCGAAAGATCTGGACGTGGCGAACGAGGCAATGCGGCGCAGGCTGAAACGATCAGCAACGCTGTCGAGACCGCTCGGCAGCACGCGGCCGCACATCCCAAAGATGCGGTGGGAAAAAAAGTAGCTGGGCGAAAACAAGCAGCATCTCCGTCTCCGGTGAAGCCTCCGGCAGCGGTGAAAGAAGCGGCTGCCAAGACGGCCACGCCAAAGGCGGTCCTGGTGAAGGCCGTTTCCCCTGAATCTGCCCCGGCCAAGCCCGCAAAATCGGTGCTGGCATCGGCGGCCAAACCGAAGCTGGAGAAAATTGTGCCTGAAAGGCAATTGCCGGAAGCCGCGCTGGCTATCGAAGTGCCAGACGCTAAGATTGATGCCGAGATCGCTGTGAATCCCGCAGCCGCGAATGCGGCCGCTCCCCAACCGACTGCCGTCAAGCAGCCGCCCGGAGAACCGGCAGTGGACGAGGCGCCGGCGGAGATTGCCGTCGAATTGGTCGAGGCAGTCACGGTGATGGCGTCGGGCTTTGCCGCCCCGGAACAGGAAGCGGCTCCGCAAGAGCCGGTGGTCGTCGCATCGGTTGCGATGGCCGCGTCCGTGGTTGTGGCTGAGCCCGAACGCCGGCCGGTGGAGCCGGAGCGTCGGCCGAACGTCAACGACCGTAACCCGCCGCGTATTCCCTCCAAGGCGGAGAATTTCGTCGCCGGTGACCACGTGGTCTACCCGACCCATGGGGTCGGCAAGGTGGAACGGATCGCGGTGGAGGAGATCGCCGGGCACAGCCTGGAACTGATCCACATCACCTTCGAGGAAAACCGCATGACGTTGCGGGTTCCGGTGGCAAAAGCGCGCAGTGCCGGGCTGCGCAAGCTGGCCTCACGCAAGATGTTCGACGAGGCGCTGGCGGTGCTGAAGGGCCGGGCGCGGATCAAGCGCACGATGTGGTCGCGCCGGGCGCAGGAATACGAGGCGAAGATCAATTCCGGCGATCCGTTGTCGATCGCGGAAGTGGTGCGCGACCTGCACCGCAACGCGGGACAGCCGGATCAGAGCTTCTCCGAACGGCAGATCTACGAGGCGGCCATGGATCGGCTGGCGGCTGAGCTGGGTGCGCTGGACAAGACGGACAAGGCGACGGCAGCCACCAAGCTGGTCAATTTCCTCAAGACCGTCGCGTAAGTCGGCTCGGCGGGTCGTATAAAAGAAAGGGCTCCGGGAGGTAATCCCGGAGCCCTTTTTCGAGGGTCTTTGCTAGCATCGCCGCAAGGATCAATTGTTGTTGCGGTTCCCCAGCAGCTGCAGCAGCAGCATGAACAGGTTGATGAAGTTCAGGTACAAGCTCAGCGCGTCGAATACGCTGCGCTTCGCGGCACCGTCGGTGCCTTCGGCGTAGGCATACTGGACATAGTCGGCCCGGATGCGCTGGGTGTCATAGGCGGTCAGGCCGGTGAAGATCACCACGCCCAGGATGCTGACGGCGAATTGCAGCGCAGAACTGCCGACGAACATATTGACCAGGCTGGCGATGATGATGCCGAACAGGCCCATCATCAGGAAACTGCCCATCTTCGTCAGGTCTGTCTTGGTCGCGTAGCCATAGGCCGAGGTGGCGGCGAACGTGGCCGCAGTGATGAAGAACACCCGAACGACCGACTCGCTCGTGTAGATCAGGAAGATGTTCGTCAGGCTGGCGCCCATCGCGGCGCAGAAAGCCCAGAAGACGCCCTGGACGGCGGTCTTGGACATCTTGTTCACGCCGAAGCTCAGCACGAGCATGAAGGCCAGTGGGGCGAAGATGGCGGCCATTGCCAGGAAGGTCGGCTGCATCACGGTGCGGCCGCTGGCGGTCATCGCCGGCTGGTAGAAGGCGTTGATCAGGCCGGTGTTGGCGATGCCAAAGGCCACGACGCCCGTCAGCAGCAGGCCAGAGCACATCCAGTTGTAAACCCGCAGCATGTAGGCGCGCAGGCCTGCATCGATGACGGCGGCGCCAGTGGCGGCGGATGCGTTGGGAAATGTCCGATAATCGGGACTGAAGGCCATGGTGTTCGGTTCCTCTCTCAGGCGTTGGTGCCGAAGTCTGTTACATTGGGGAACGGTGCGGCTGGTTCAAGTGAAATCGGTGCGACGGCCAATTGATGAATGGAATTTTATCCCGCCGCAACTTTCTGCACGCAAACCCATACCCATCGACCGGGTATGCCGACACACGAAGGCTATTCGTTCCGCAGCCACGACGCGGGTTTGGCCCGCAGCGCAGCCTCAGTTCCCAGGTACCCTACCACCAGCATGGCCACGACGCATAGTAAAAGCGTGAATCCGAGGGGCACGGGTAGGAACACCCATCCGGTATGCATCACGAAATGCGCCACGCCGTAACTCGCGGCTGAACCGACCAGGGCGGCGATCGAGCCGGCGACGAGGCCGATGACGCCGAATTCCACCAGCCAGGCGGCCCGGATCTGGCCGCGGGAGGCGCCCAGGGTCTTCAGGATCACCGCGTCGCGCATCCGCCGCCGCTGCCCCGCCGCCACGGCGCCGATCAGCACCAGCGCCCCCGACAGGAGCGTGAGAGCCCCCGTGGCCGTCAGCGCCGTGGCAATCCGGTCCATCAAGGCGGCAACCGCCTGGAGTACGTCCTCGACCCGGATGCCGGTGACGTTGGGCAGGGCGTCCGTCACGCTGCGGAGCAGCGCCGCCTGGTCGGCCGGCGGCGCGCGGACCGTCGCGATGAAGGTGTGTGGCGCACCTTCGAGGAAGCCCGGGCTGGCGACCATCGCAAAGTTGATCGACAGCGACCGCCAGGCGATCTCGCGCAGGCTTGCGATCGTCAGGTCGATGTCACGTCCAAGGACATTGACGCGAATGACGTCGCCGATCCCGACGCCCCAACCTTTGGCCAGCCCGGCGTCAAAGGAGATCAGTGGCTTGCCGCTGTAGTTCGCTGGCCACCAGGTGCCAGCCGCCAGCTGGGTGCCTTCCGGCATGGCGGCTGCATAGGTCAGGCCACGGTCGCCGCGCAGAGCCCATTGGGTCTCCGGCGACACCTGAAGCTGCTCTACCGGCACGCCTTTCACCGCCACCACCCGTGCCCGGAGGTTGGGCACTTTCTGCGCCGGCGCGATGCCGGGCCGGGCGGCGAGTATGGCCTCGAATGTGGGTAGCTGGTTCTGTTGGATGTCGATGAAGAAGAAACTTGGCGCTTTGTCTGGAATCTGATCCAGGATTTCACGGCGGATATTGCCCTGGATCAGCGCCACCGCAGCCAGGGTGGACAGGCCGAGGCCGATCGAAACCAGCATCAGCCGCGTCGGTGCGCCAGACCGGTGAAGGTTGGCAATACCCAGGCGAACCGAGGGCGTGTGGCTGCGCGGCGCGGCCTTGGCGGCGGCGGTGAGTGCCCAGCCGCCAAGTTCGAACAAGGCGAGCGTCGCCAACGCTCCGGCGCAGAAATACGCCGACAGCATTCGGTCCACGGAGCTCAGAATGGCCAACGCCACGAGGCCCGTGTCGATAAAGGCGGTCACGGCCAGAATTTCGCGCGGTGCCTTTGCTTCGGCGGGGGTTGAAGGGTCGCGAAACAGACTGGCACCGGGAATCCGCATGGCCCGGCCCAGCGGTAGCAGCGAAAAGGCCAGCGATGTCAGCAGGCCGAACAGGGCAGCCAGGGCGAGGGGACCTGCATAGATCCCCGTTACCGGCGGCACGGGCAGAACGTCGCGCAGCAGCGGGCCGGCGAGGATCGGCAGGATGGCGCCGGCGGCAATCCCCACCACGATTCCCACCATCGACAATGCCAACACCTGCAGCAGATAGACGGCAAACACCGTACGGGCAGAGGCGCCGAGGCAACGCAGCACGGCGATGCTGCCGGCGCGGGCCTCCAACCAGGCCCGCACGCCGTTGGCGACACCGATGCCACCGACCAGCAAGGCGGTCAGTCCGACCAGGGTCATGAACTGGCTGGTCTGATCGATGAAGCGGCCTACCCCCGGCGCGGCGTTGCTGGGGTCGCGGATGCGCCAGCCCTGCTCCGCGAAGGCCGCGCGCAGGTCGGCAGCGAATGTACCCCCTTCGCTGCCGGTTGGACGCAGCACCCGCAATGCATGCTGCACCATCGCGCCGGGCGCGATCAGGCCGGTGGCGGGCAAGGTGTCGGACCCGATCAGCACGCGCGGGCCGATGATGGACGGCGTGGCGATCCGGTCCGGCTCGACCTGCAATTCGCCGCGCACGGTGAAGCTGGCATTGCCGAGGCGCACGATGTCGCCGGGTTTCAGATCGAGCCGGTCCAGCACTACCCGTTCGGCCAGCAGGCCGCGGTTTGCCAGGGCGTCGGTGATCGTCGAAGGCGGCACCAGGACGGCGTCACCGACCAACGGCCAGGCATGATCGACCGCCTTGAGCTCTACGAGAAGGCGATCGCTGCTGGCGCTGTTGCCAGTCGCCTTGGTCAGCCCGTCCGCCTTGATCAACATCGAGCGCATCCGCACGATTTCCGACGTGCTGGCGCCGCGGGCGGCCAGCCAGCCGTGCAGGCTGGCCGGCAAAGGCTGAGAGCCGCCATCGATCTCCAGGTCGCCGCCGAGAATGCGGCGGCCGTCCTGTTCGATGCCACGGTCGGTCGCCTCGCGTAGGGTGCCGACACCCGCGATCACCGCCACGCCGAGTGCGAGGCAGGCCAGCACGATGCCGAGGCCCCGTGCGCTGCCCCGGAATATCCCGCGCAATTCCCGCCAGGCGAGGTTCAAGATCAATTTCATCGAATCAGGGTGCCTCGGCCAGCACGCGCCCGTCGGCGATATGCACGCGGCGGGTGCAGCGGGCAGCCAGCCTGGGATCATGTGTGATCAGCAAAAGCGTGGCGCCGGATTTGGCCCGCAAGTCGAACAGCAGGTCCATCACCGCTTCTCCGGTCGCCTGGTCCAAATTGCCGGTGGGCTCATCGGCCAGCAACAGCCGAGGGCGGGGCGCGAACGCGCGCGCCAGGGCAACGCGCTGTTGCTCGCCGCCGGACAATTGCCCCGGCAAATGCGTCAGGCGATGCGCCAGACCTACATCGGCCAGGGCGTCGGTCGCGCGCGCGGTGGCGTCGCGCCGCCCGGCCAACTCCATAGGCACGGCGACGTTTTCCAGGGCATTCATAGTGGGGATCAGGTGAAA
>CAINEA010000339.1 GCA_903847525.1 uncultured Acetobacteraceae bacterium
CGCTTCGCTGAGACCCTTTTGGAATTGCACCTTGTTTCGAGCCATCGTCCCTGCCTCGCTAAATCGAATGTTCACGATATGTGCCACGAAAGAGAAGCTGAGAAAAGTGCGTAAACAGGTAACTTTTTGGACGGACACTGAGAATGAGGGGAGTCTTGAGGGATTACCCTGCGAAGAGTGAACAGTAAGGACTTACTACGCCTGTGACGGAAGACTGCCGCGTGGGATGACGACTTCCTCGCCAGCTTCATGGCCGCTTGAGGATTTCACCCGATTTCCTGCGCCAGAGTGAAACCGAGATTGACGGGTATTATATTTTCTATATCCTGATCACCAATAAGTTATTGGCTGGGCTTGTAAACCAAGGAGAGTTGCGTGTCTGATTCAACGTCCCCCGCGCCGACGGGCCCCAGCAAACCAATCGGTTCTGCTTTTGAAAAAGCGGACAAGATTGTCAAAGAGCATGTGCTAGCGGCGTCCGGTATCGGTTTCATTCCGCTTCCGGTCTTTGATGTGCTGCTCGCGTCAGGGTCAAACCTCTACATGATCAAGCGCTTGTGCAAGGTTTATGATACTCCCTACAAGGCCGGCCTGGCACGCAGTATTGTCAGTGCAGTCGGATCATCGCTGGGAGCCGCGGGCGTCACGACCGGCGTAGCACTGAGCATGGCTAAACTCGCTCCTGGCATCGCAACCGGCAGTGCGATGCTTGCCATGTCGGCAGCGAATTCCGCGTTCACTTTTGCGTTGGGACGGCTGTTCATCGCCAATTTGGAGTCTGGCAACAACTTGTTGAAGTTCGACATCAAGGGCTACGGCACGGTCGTAGAAGACGCCTACAATAACGCGAAGAATAAGGTTTTCACCGAAACCAAGCAAACCCCAGATACCACAGTGTCGGTCGCCGAGGCGACTTAGCACTCAACCTTTTCCTCAACACCGACCGACGAGCATAGCAGTCGGTTTGGATTTAGGTCGATAAAAACCGGCTTGAACGATTTCCAGCTACCGCTGATGGTCTTCAGCGGTAGCCTCAGGTCGGCAGATCATGCAAACACTGTGCTGATTTTGGTGATTAGCAGGTATTATGTTAGATCCTTTTGATTGACATTCCGGGCTTAAAGATAGGTTTCTTTGCAGTGCCTTAGATAACGGGTGGAAAAATCATCACCAACAAATTAGGTAAGTGCGTGGAATGATAAAATTCTACTCGACCGCTTACGTTTTTCCCGGCCAAGGTTCCCAGCGCTTGGGAATGGGTGGAGAGTTATTCGACCGATACCCCGACATCGAGTCGGAGGCGGATAGAATTTTAGGTTACTCCATTCGCGATCTTTGCCTCAAGGATCCACAAAAGGCGCTCAGCCAGACCCAATACACCCAACCGGCCCTGTACACAGTCAATACGCTTATGTACCGGGCGATGGTCGCAAAAACCGGCCACGGTGGTGATATTCTTGCAGGCCACAGCCTTGGCGAATACAACGCCCTGCACGCGGCCGAAGTTTTTGACTTCGCTACGGGTCTGCGCCTTGTGAAGAAGCGGGGCGAGATTATGGCAAAGATAACGGACGGCGGCATGGCCGCGATCATGGGAATAACGTCCGATGAAGTCAGCCAGCTTCTGGCCGAGAACGACTGCTCTGCGCTGGATATTGCCAACCAGAACTCACCTCTGCAGACCGTCATCTCCGGCCGGGTCCAGGACATCGGCGCAGCAGAAAAAATATTCAACGGCATCAAGGGCTGTAGCTATTTCCCACTTCGGGTCAGCGGAGCGTTCCACTCGCGCTACATGGAGACCGCACGCAAAGAGTTCGATGATTTTCTAACGCAATTCAATTTTGCGCCCCCGCGCCGAGCTGTCATTTCGAATGTGGATGCCAGACCTTATGTGATAGGGCAGGTTCCTGATCGGTTGAGCCGGCAAATTACCCACCCAGTGAAATGGGCCGAAAGCATACAAGTCATGCTGGGCGCCGGCATCGTGGAATTTCGCGAGGCCGGTCCTGGTGACATCCTGACAAAACTGATCAGTGCTATCCGTCAGCAATCCCCAGCGCTCGCCATCGATTGGCCGATTTGAAAATCCGGGAAGCATGACAATTGCCGCACCGGACAAGCGGTTTCTGGTGGCAATCCGGGGTAAGGGCCATAAGCCGCCGCTCTTTCTGGTGCATAGCCTGGCTGGAGAGCTAACCTGGCTACCGCATCTTGCTCATCGAATTGATGCTGCCCGCCCTATATACGGTTTTGCCGCGCCCGGTTTGAACGTAAAGGCATCCTTTTTTGGCAGTCTTGAAGAAATGGCGTCAGCTTATTTAGCAGCCCTCAGATCGGTACAACCCGGCGGCCCCTATCTTTTTGGGGGTTACTCATTTGGCGGTATCGTTGCGTATGAGATGGCGCGTCAAGCTGCCCAGGCAGGTGACCAGATCGGCAAGCTGATTCTTATTGATTCATACACACCAGATACATCCGTTATGTCTGCCTTGAGACGGTGGGTTGGCGATGGGATACTTATCCTGTCCGTTTGCAACACGCTCGCCACGGAATGGGGCGCCACTGCCTTATTGGAACCAAGCGCGCTGCCCAATGGCGATCCAAACGCTCAGGTTGATATCGCCACGCGGCACCTACTGGCACATTGCAGCGTCCCCCACACCCATGAGGCCGTCCGCAACCTGCTGGAAAAATGCCACCAGGTTATGCGGGTTCATACAGCGATGTTGGCTGCCTATGATCCAAGCAGTCCAGCAGATTTCCACGACACGATTCTAATCCAGAACACGCTTGGTTTTATCAGCGATACGAACGCTTTGCGGCTTCCGCTTGCCCCCGGCCTGACCCAACCTGGCGACCATGGCTGGCGGCGTTATTTGCGGGTGCCTCCGCAAATCATTGGTGTCGACGCCGAACATTTCTTAATAATGAAGCCGCCGGCCATAGCAGAAGTGGCGCGGATAATTGATCAACATTTGTTCGTTCGATAGGAGGAATACAAATAATGAAGCGCCGCCAATACATAGCCATTTCGATAACGTTCTTTGCCTTTGCGATAGCCGGGCAAGCTATGGCCCAATCGGCCGCGCCCCTGTCCAGTTGGCGCGATGGCAACGTGAAGAAGGAAATCATAGAATTTGTCACGGTAGTAACTGACAGACAGAGCAAATCTTTCGTGCCGCCGTCGGATCGCCTGGCCACTTTCGATATGGACGGGACCTTGGTAGTGGAAAAGCCTAATGCCGCAGTGGTCGCATTTTCCCTATACTATCTCTCTGAACAAGCGAAGGCTGATCCCGCGCTTCGCACTCCGCTCTATATGGCTATACGCAACAACGATACCGATTATCTGAATCAGCATATCTACCAAGTGCTAACCGAGGCGGGAAAAGGTCTTTCCGTAGCGGCCTACCAGGACCAGGTCCAGGCATTTTCCGCTACGCAAATCCACCCCACGCTCAAGTTGCCGTTTGCGCGTACTTTCTACACGCCAATGATCGAATTGATGGAATATCTGAAGGATCATGACTTCCAGGTTTATATCGTCACTGGATCCAGCCGGAGTTTTGTCAGGGCATTTGCCGGCCCCGTCACCGGCTTGCCCATGGGCCATATGATCGGCGCTGGGGACGAACTGTCATATCGCAACGGTGATTTTATCCGCACGGGCACATACACCTCCTTCGCGGTTGAAGGGGTTGGAAAGCCAGAGATCATCGAATATCAGATAGGCAAAAAACCGATCTTTTCATTTGGGAATAGCGATGGGGACATCGCGATGTTTCAATCCACAGCCAGCAACGCAGCACACCACAACCTGTCCTTGTGTCTAGAACATGATGATCCCGAGCGAGAACTGGTCGCGTATCCCAGCGGGGTAGATCCGATGAAAGGCCTTGTGAAAGTCAGCATGAAACGCGACTTTGGGCAATTATTCTCAAAGGCGCCGTGATCCTTGTTGTGGTTGGGATAGACGTGGTGGATTTCCCGCGTGACGTCGATGGCATTACCGTCGAATGGCTTCGTGAACGCCTTCGAGAAAAAGCCCCCCTCGCAGCCGGGCGGCTTCGATCGTTTCAAGCGGAACCCGTTGCCAAGCAGGGCATGACGTCGCTAGCGCATGTCCTGACCCTCGACTACGACGATAACCCCGGCCATCTGCCGCGCAAGCTTCTGGCAAAATTCTCGCTGGATAGTGCTCCAGTCAAGGCAGCTTTGGCCGGCAATCGGGGCTTCGAACGGGAAGTCGCTTTCTATACCCGGTTCGGGGAAGACCCTGGTATTACGACACCTCGCTGCCATTGGGCTCAATTTGACGCCGGGGAGGGACGCTGCGGACTGCTTTTGGATTATGTCGAAGACACCCGCATAACCGATGTCTTTACCGGGCAGGTTAAAGATATAGAAAGCGTAACTGCCGCGTTGGCGCCATTTCACGCCCGTTGGTGGAACAGTCCTGCTCTGAAATCCACGTTGCCGGGAATGGCTCCATTCATGCTGGAGCCCATCCTGGTCCGGCTTCGCCTTGCCATCGACAATATGCGTGGTGTCTACCGGGATCAGGTGGGCGAAACCCTCATCGCCGCGGTCGCATTCTGGCTTGATAACGCGCTGTTTCTCGCCGAAAAAGAACAGTGGCAGCCGCAAACACTCTGCCATGGCGATTTGCATCGGGAACAAATCCTATTCCCGCAGTCGGCAATGGGACCTATATTCGTCTTTGATTGGCAATTGTCTGGACACGATACCGCTGCGACTGACTTGGCTTACCTTCTGGTCAGCGGCCTTCGTCCGGAGCAGCGTCAGGCGCATGAGCGTGGCATCGTGGAAGCCTATTATGCAGACCTTATACGTTACGGGGTTCAGAATTATTCGATCGATCAGTTATGGCAAAGCTATCGGCTCGGCATCGCGCGTCAGGCGATGTTCTACATGACCGTGTTCGCCATAGACGATGTGGCGCCGGTTCTCGACTGGTGGTCCAACGACGAAAAGCGTCAGAATTTTTCCTTTTGGGATGTCTCTTGCCTGTGGGTGAGCCAGGCTTTGAAGGACCACGAAGTCCTGCCCCGGCTTGCGGCCGAGCTTCGCTGAACCCATCGTGATCACGAGGGCGGAATCTCTGCCCAGTCACAGGCAAGCCGGCGCACATCGGACTCAAGCGGCACGATTTTGCGATGGATTGCGCGCCGCCCCCTGGCAGACACCGCGATCGCCGAGCGGTAGCCCTCACCTCGATATAGATTGAAATCCCACCGCTCCGGCCGATCTGGGCAACCATCATGGAAATGTATCCGGGGATGATCGTTTTCGCTCAGCAGGAACGCAAAACTGTCGAGTGGAATCGAAAGGCCCATGCCACGCGCTTTAATGTAAGCTTCTTTTAAGGTCCAGAAATCGAAAAACCTCTCCGGATCACGTTCTAACTGAGCGACCTCGATCGGACTGAAGAAGCTTTTTGCAATCCCCATGTCGTTGCCTCGCGACGTAGAAAACTCCACATCAACGCCGATATCGGTTTGCCATGCGACAGCGACCACAGCCCTCCCCTCCGTATGTGAGAGATTGAAATTCAATCCCTGGCAGTCGAGCGGCCACGAAATAAATGGCTTGCCGTAGTAGTTTACGTTGAATTTCCACATTACCGGCGCAACGGGGAAATAATGGGACAAAACGTCTCGAACGAGCGCATGGCCGACCAGATATTGGTGCCGGTGACGAGCGAAAACGAATCTCTGCTGCTTCTGCTGTTCCGCTACCGATAATACGGCCAATTGCCGCGCCAGGATGTCCGGATCCAGGATTCGTTCAGGGAACGTCCACCATAAGTGGATTTCATCTTCCTTCAGAGTGCGCAAAGAATCCGTCATTAATTCCGCTACCACAGTGGGGATATTCCTGACGAGCACAGAACACAATCGAGGTGAGCCATGCCGAGTAGCTGAATGCGGCGGCAAGCCCGAAGAAGAGCATGGCCGAGACGTCCATGGCGCCAAGCGTCCCGATGCGCATTGCAATATCCTTCCCGGTACCTTCAAGCGCGATTGTACGCTTCATGGCTCCTGGCTGCTACTCTCCAGACCGAAGCGCCATCGGCAAGCCGGCGGTAGCGCCAACCGGCATTCGATCTTCTTTCCGGTGCAGACGCCAATCTGGTGCCTCCTCTACGAACTCGTTCATGCTATGACGCCAGCGATGGACGGAATTTCGAACAGTCTCGGAGCTGCCTTCATGGGGATTTATGTGTGGCTTCTCGCGCGCCATCTGTGGCTCGACCTGGTGGACCTGATCCGCTTCGCGCAAGGCGACCCGATTCCGGTCGACGCCGGTGCATGTCCGGCTTTCCCATATGCATGACGGAGTGTTGTCGAACGGAGTTTCTGCCGGAAGCGCCACGATGGATACGCGCCTCAGTCTTCGTGTGACACCACACGGGAATCTGGTCTGCGAACCCAGCGCCGATGCGCCGAGCATGGACGTGGCCGCAGCCGCACGACTGGGTGAGGCGTTCGCCAGGGGCAGCGGACATGGACTCCTGCGCCTCGGGGCCGCCGAGGTGGGGCAGGCGTTGCCTTCGGTCTTCGTCTGGTGGCGCGGTTATGCCGCACGCTACGTGACCGCTTTGCGCCTGCACGGAGCCGGAACGACTGGCGACTGGCCAGGACCAAGCGAGGTTCCATACATTCCAGCGCCGACGGATGCCGATCTCGTCTCGCTGGTGTTGACGGCGCCGGTGATGGCGGGTGCCGAATACCTGACGCCAGACGTGCTTCGCGCCCTTTGGGGCGCGTTGGCGAAAGCGTTGGCGGCCTCACTCGCCGCTTCCGGCACGAACCTGCAGGATTTCCTGAAGAGGCTGAACCCGGCGTGGAACCTGGTGGGGCGCGTGCATTTCAATCTGGCGGAGAACCGCCGCGATCCGGATGCGCCATTCGCCTTCATGGCCACCTACACCACGCAGCTTTCGGCCCAGGCCCGCGCGCAGCATTTACCCCTCGGCCAGGCCCTGCGCGAATATGCCGGTGCCGGAAACCGCAACAAGCTACTGTCGCTGCTGGAGCCGGTGCAGCGAGCCGCCGAGCGCTGTAGCTGGTTGCGGCAGATGGTTGATGCCGGTGAAATCTATCATCCGTTGCGCTGGAGCCCGCAGGAAGCGTCGCGCTTTCTGGCAAGCGCCGCAGATCTGGAACGGGCAGGCGTGGTCGTGCGCATGCCCGCCACCTGGCGTGCCAGCCGGCCATCGCGCCCACTCGTGACTGCGAAAATCGGCGCGCGCCCGCCCTCGAAGCTGGGATTGGACGGATTGCTGGATTTCGCCGTGGAGGTGATGCTCGACGGTGAGCCGCTCAGTGCGCAGGAGTTCGAAGCGCTGCGTGCCAGCACCGACGGACTGGCACTGCTTCGCGGCCAATGGGTCGAGGTGGACCGCGACCGCCTGGAACGCACGATGCGGCAGTTCCAGGCGGCGGAGGAACTGGCGAACAAGGAAGGCCTGACGTTTGCCGAGGCGATGCGGATGCTGGCAGACCCCGGCGTCATGCCCGGCGTCACCGATGCGGCGGCGGCGGATTGGTCCTCCGTGACCGCAGGGCCGTGGTTGGCGGACACGCTCAAGGCGCTTCGCGCGCCTGACGCCGCAGGTGTCGATCCGGGTTCGGCGCTACGCGGGGTGCTACGACCTTATCAGAAGGCCGGTGTGCAGTGGCTGGATCTGCTGTCCGAGCTTAGGCTGGGGGCGTGTCTGGCCGACGACATGGGACTGGGTAAGACCATCCAGGTGCTATCGCTGCTGTTGGTGCAGCGGCAGCGCGGCACCGGGACGATCCTGCCGCCGTGCCTGCTGGTGGCCCCTGCTTCGTTGCTGGGCAACTGGGCCGCGGAAATCGAGCGCTTCGCCCCCGACCTCAAGGCGCGGATCCTGCACCCTTCGGCCATGACGGCCGCGGAGGCAAAGCGGTTCACCCCGACCGATGCGGCCGAACTCGATCTGGTGATTACCAGCTACGGCACGCTGCTGCGCCTGCCGGTGCTGGCCGAAATCAAATGGCGCCTGCTGATCCTCGATGAGGCGCAGGCCATCAAGAACCCAAATACCAAGCAGACCCGGGCGGCCAGGGCGGTACATGCCCAGGCGAGGATTGCACTCACCGGCACGCCGGTTGAGAACAGCTTGGGGGATCTCTGGTCGATCTTCGATGTCATCAACCCCGGCCTGCTGGGCGGAGCCAAGCAGTTCACCGCATACACGAAAGCCCTCGCCGAACGGAGCGATAATCCGTATGGGCCGCTGCGAGAACTGGTTCGTCCTTACATCCTTCGACGCATGAAGACGGACCGATCGGTCATTGCTGATCTGCCCGACAAGACCGAGGTCAAAGCACATTGTTATCTCAGCCGCAAACAAGCGGCGCTGTATGCGCAGACCGTGGAGGATCTCGCGCGGAGCCTGGAAGAGGCAGACGGCATCCAGCGCAAAGGCGTGGTTCTGGCGACGCTGATGCGTCTTAAGCAGATCTGCAATCATCCCTCGCAATGGTTGAACGATGGCGGCTGGGCCGAGGCGGAGAGCGGCAAGCTGGCCCGCCTGCGCGAAATCGTCGAAGTGGTGGCGTCGCGGCAAGAGAAGCTGCTGGTCTTCACCCAGTTCCGCGAGGCGACGGCCCCGCTCGCGGCCTTCCTGGGCGGGATATTTGGCCGCACCGGGCTGGTATTGCATGGCGCGACAGCGGTCAAGCAGCGCAAGACCCTGGTGCAGCGGTTCCAGGAGGATGAAACCGTGCCGTTTTTTGTCCTGTCGCTGAAGGCCGGGGGAACCGGGCTGACGCTGACGGCGGCGTCGCATGTGGTGCATTTCGATCGCTGGTGGAATCCAGCGGTGGAAAACCAGGCAACCGATCGGGCCTTCCGAATCGGGCAGAAAAGGAATGTGCTGGTGCACAAGTTCGTCTGTCGTGGCACGGTCGAGGAAAGAATCGACGCGATGATCGAGGCCAAGCAAAGTCTGTCGGACGCATTGCTGTCGGGCGGTGGCGAACTCAGTCTCACCGAAATGAGTGATGACGCGCTGCTGCGGCTGGTGGCGCTGGATCTCAACGCCGCGACAAAGGACTAATCCCCATGTCCAGGTATTATGGAGGATGGGCCCCCTACGTTCCTGTGGCCGAACGCCGGCGGAAGGCCGAGCGCAAGCTGGAGAAGTTGCGCAAGGCTGGCCATCCAGTGGCACCGGTGACGATCGCGGGGCGCCTGATCGCGACGACGTTCTGGGGGCGTGCGTGGTGCGACAATATGGAGAGCTACCGCGACTACGAAAGTCGTCTGCCGCGCGGGCGCACCTATGTGCGCAATGGCTCGGTAGTTGATCTGCAGGTGGCACCGGGCCGGATCACGGCCATGGTCAGTGGATCGGAACTCTACAACGTCTCCATCTCCATCAAGGAGGCGGTGAAGACGCAATGGCGGGCGATCTGTGCCGACTGCGCCGGCGGCATCGATTCCCTGGTCGAGCTACTCCAAGGGCGGTTCTCCAAGGGCGTCATGGAACGGCTGTGCCGCCAGGAGGGGGGCCTGTTTCCACGCCCTGCGGATATTCGCTTTTCCTGCAGCTGTCCGGACCACGCGTCGATGTGCAAGCATGTTGCCGCAGTTCTGTATGGGGTCGGCGCGCGGCTCGACCATCGACCGGAATTGTTGTTCCGTCTTCGTGCGGTGGACGAAGACGATTTGGTGGCCGGGATCGGCACGGCGCTGCCGTTGTCGAACACTGGACCGGCCGCAGCGAAGGTGCTCGAGGCGGACGAACTTTCTGCCTTGTTTGGTCTGGATATGGCAGCTCCGGAACTGCCGGCAGCTGGAAAACCGGAAGGCAAATCCAGCACAGCACGGGCGCGTGGCGCCGCGCTCACGGTGGAAGTCACGAGCACTGCTGTCAACAATGTCGTTCCCAGGGTGACTGCTCCGAAACGAGCGGCTTCCCGGACGCTGGCAGCCAAGCCGGCTCCGACGCCCAGAGCAACCGCGGCCAGGAAGACGTCAGCCAAGGCGGTTGATCCGAAGCCGACAGCAGCCACGGCAACGTCAACCAAGCCACCCGCTCCCAATCGGGTTATGAGAGCAAAATCTTCATCCAGGCCGGTTGCTCTTGAAAAGGCTGTCGCCACGGTGGACCTTGCGCATACACGCCGAAAGTCCGTCAAGGCGCAGGAATTTTCCACCATACCGCGGCGGACGCCGCAACCGCCCTTTGCGACACCCGAAGCACCGAAAAAGCCTGCGCGTGACCGCGTGAGACGGCAGGCTTCAAAGGACAAGGCAGCGGTGGCTGGTGAACCGACACAGAAGCCGGTAAAATGATGGTGACCGGCACTGACCTTGCGGCCTATCTCAATTCAGAACACGGATGGAACTTATCGTCGGAGGAGCAAGGATCGCGAAATTAGATTCCTTGTCGGTTATGGAATTCCATGGCGCCATGCAGGTCCGCCATCGCATTTGAGGTGGCGTCTGCGCATTGCCTATTTGGCAACGAAGGATCTGCCTGACTGGGGACCTCGCTTCCTGGCAGCAACTTCAAGCCATTCCTTCAATTTGGACCATCGCCTTCGTCCCGACACGTTGCGCACGGCGATGGCAATCGCCCTCTTCTGGCCAACCAGCACCACGAGCCGCTTGCCGCGCGTAACGCCGGTATAGAGCAAGTTCCGTTGCAGCATGGTGTAGTGCTGCGTCATCACCGGAATGACGACCGCCGGGTATTCAGACCCCTGGCTTTTGTGGATGGTCGCCGCATAAGCGGGAACCAAGGTATCCAGTTCGCCGAAGCCGTAGGTGACCGATCGGCCGTCAAAATGGGCGGTCAGTTCGCCGGCTTCGGGGTCGACATCGTCAACGGTGCCTATGTCGCCATTATAGACCTCCTTGTCGTAGTCGTTCTCGATCTGCATGACCTTATCGCCGGGAGAAAACGTCCACCCGAACCTCTCGACCTTGCGGTCGCCGGCGGGGTTCAGCACAGACTGCAATTCGATGTTCAGCGAGCGGGCGCCAACGCCACCTCGGTTCATTGGACACAGGACCTGAATGTCGCGGATTGCATCCAGGCCGAAGCGTTGGGGTATGCGGGTCTTCACCAGCTCAAGGATCCGCTGAACGGCGCTCTCGGGGTCGTCCGCGTGCACGAAGTAGAAATCGCTGTCGCCGCCGGGCTTGGACAGGTCGGGGATCAAGCCCTGGTTGATACGGTGTGCGGCGGTGATGATCTGGCTCTGCGCCGCTTGCCGAAACACCTCGGTCAATCGCACGACGGGCACGGCTCCGGAGGCGATGATATCAGACAACACCTGACCCGGCCCGACCGAGGGAAGCTGGTCGATGTCGCCGACGATCAGCAGCGCGGCGTGATCGGGCATCGCCTTGAGCAGGGCCTGCATCAGCAGGACATCGACCATGGACGTTTCATCCACGACAAGAAAATCACAGTCGAGCAGATTTTCCTCGTTGCGCTTGAACCCGCCACCAATCGGGTTGACTTCAAGCAACCGGTGGATGGTCCTCGCCTCGAAGCCGGTCGCCTCGGTCATTCGTTTGGCGGCCCTGCCGGTCGGCGCGCAAAGCAGAAGATTGACACCCTTCGCGGCGAGGATGCGCAAAATGGTGTTCACAATTGTCGTCTTGCCCACGCCCGGCCCACCGGTGATCACCAGGACCTTGGAGAGCAGCGCCAGCCGGACGGCGGCCATCTGGCTCGCCGCCAGCGCGAGTCCGGTTTTCTGTTCGATCCATGGCAGCGCCTTCTCTGGATCGATGATTGGCCACGGCAGCGTCCCTTGGACCAGGCACAGCATGCGCTCGGCGATGACTTTCTCGGCGCGATGCAGGCCGGCGAGGAAGACACCGGGCACATCGCCTACCGTATCACCGATGACCGTTCCCTCGGTCAGTTCCAGATTGAGTGCTGTCTGAACCAGCGCCCTCGTAACCTCCAGCAGTTCGACCGCCAGAGGTTCGAGTTCCTCGATGGGCAATCCACAATGACCGTCGCTCATCGCCTCGGTCAGCGCGTAGGAGATACCGGCGCGGACCCTGATCATGGCGGTCCTTTCGATTCCCAGTCGCATGGCGATCGCATCGGCGGTCTTGAAACCGATCCCGCGGATATCGCGGGCCAGCCGGTAGGGGTTCTCCGTCATGACCTGCACAGCTTCGGCCCCATAGGTCTTGTAGATGCGCACCGCCCGCGCCGTGCCGACACCATTGCTGTGCAGGAAGACCATGATCTCGCGGACGATTTTCTGCTCGGCCCACGCATCGGTGATCCGCTTGGCCCGCATTGGGCCGATGCCGGTCACCTCCCGCAGCCGACCGGGTTCGGCCTCGATCACGTCGAACACCTTTTCGCCAAAGCCCCGCACCAACTTCCTGGCATAGGCCGGGCCGATACCGCGGATCATCCCGGAGCCGAGGTATTTCTCGATGCCCTCGACAGAATCAGGTGCCGAGGTCCGGATGAAGCGTGCCTTGAACTGCTGACCGTGGGTCCGGTCATTGACCCATTCCCCTGATGCGATGGCCCATTCCCCGGCCGAGATCGCTGCGGCGTGGCCGATGACGGTGACCAGGTCGCGATGCCCGCGCGCCTTGACCCGCAGGACACAAAAGCCGCTGTCGGCATTGTGGAACGTGACGCGTTCCACGGCGCCCGCCAGAACTTCCTGGGTTGATGCTTCGGGAACCTGCTTCATGCAGGCCACGCTATCATCAAAGTCACCAGCGCACCCAATGTCGGCAAGGCAGACGTGATTGGATCGCCGTCGTCAGTGGCCAAGTGAAATCATGGCTGAATGCATTGTATGTCCGCCGCCATCTGCGCCAGTTCAACCCGGCCGCATTCATGTGTTTCCAGAACACGGACTTCTGTCGATGCTGCTCGGATATCTGTTGGCGATACCGCTTCCTGCGGCAGCATCCCAAGCCAATCGGTGACCTTTGCGGCCGTCTCCTCGCTGGCCATGAGGTCTTGCACAGCATGCTCGTAGGATTGCGATTTAGCGCGGAGAAGAACGGCATCGGCGATTCGGCGGCGGAGCAGAACCGCGGCAAGCGGAAAGTCACCGGCCAGTCGTTCGGCCACCGGCCGCAAAATGAAATAGGGTTCACCGTTCAGCTCCGGCAGGCGATTGGTCGCCATTTCGGCGGCAAAACCCGGAGCGATTCTGGACAGAAGCGATAGCGCGGCAGGAAGGTCGCGATGCTGTCGAGCTGAGGCAATCGCCTTGTCGATCGTTCCAGCCCGCGCGCCTTCCGGGGTCCGGGCGAGGTAGTCGTCCAGAATTCTGGCTGATAATGACTGGAGAAACATGGCCCAGCGAACCGCCTGCGCTTCGTCGCTTCGGCCCAGCCGGTCAAGGATCTCGACCCTGAGTTCCTTGAGAGGACTGAACCGTCGATCGCCTGCTTCGGCGTGCTCCAGTCGTTGCAGTGCCTCGTGGAGGCGGCCGGCGCCCACCAGACGTTGGACAATGTCCTTGACGGCCAGGTCTTCGTTACCGGCGAGCTGGTGAGCATCAATGAACCCGTCGACATCCTCTCTGGCGTCCGCGATGGCCGCAAGACCGCCGGTCAGAACGTGCCGGCTGTCGCTTTCGATCAAAGCAGGTGCGCGTACGAGCCTGGATCGGAACAGATGCTCTAATTCCTCGAGCCCACGCGAAACGAGCGCGTCCTTGCATACTCCGATGACACCGCTATGCACACCGTATGCGTTCGCCGTGAACAGGGCAAAGACCTCGTCGGCAAGAATTCGTGTATTCCGGTCCGGTATCGCGGCCAAGGCGCGACCGAAATCGGTGACGGCCTCTGTCATGACGCTACCGACTACCCCGCCGGAATCATCCGCATGCTTGAAGACGTGGTGATCCAGCCGTATCAGGCGCCCAAGCAGGTCCGCCGCGGCACCCGGCAAACGCGGTAGCAGGTGCTCCACGATCGCGGTGCGGATACGGTCAAGCTCAAGTGCCAGTGTCTTGCTTTCCCGATAGTCGCAATAACGACAATTGGAGCGAACCGCATCGATTTCGGTCCTCAGAACTTGTACCAACTCGTCATCAGACGAGCCTGCAGCCAACGCCATCCGAAGAGCCTGCGCCAGACCGGCGTCATGATATAAATGGTCTACCAGGATTGCGGCAAGGCGCCGCGCCCCCAATGCCGCAACAGCATCGACACTGAACTCGTCGTCGTACTGTTGCGCGACAATCTGGCGCCTGGTCTCCGCGACAATCAGGCCGCTCAAGCATGAAGTTCAGTGATCTACCGTAGGTAGGCATCGCATGCTCATTGTCTGGGTTGGATAGTCGGCTGTAAAGCCTGGCCTTTCAGGCCACCGCCTACGGCGGATGCGGGCCTGACAGCCGACTATCCAACCCAGAGATATTCCACCGGTGGATGTAGTGCTGATTGTCGCTGACGACGTGTTCTGATTGTCGCGCGACAG
>CAINEA010000340.1 GCA_903847525.1 uncultured Acetobacteraceae bacterium
CGTGAAATCTGGATCATGCGCGGGTCTCCTGGATGGCGTTGCCTGGCACCGGTCTTGAGCCGGCTGATTGGCCGCGATCATGCGCCTGCGTCGTCAGGAAGCAAGCCCCATGGCGCCAAGATCAGCTATTGGAAGGATCGTCCGGGCTGCTTCGGGCGCCGTCCAGCAGCGCGCTCCGGCGCTCCTCGACACGACGGTCATTTTCCTTTTGCGCGCCGGTGCGCCCGTGCCGAACGCGGTTTTCCGCTGCCGCGGCTGCCTGCGCATCGCGCTCGCGCCGCTTCTTCATCTGCCGAAGGTTGACGATCTCGCCCATCCCGCCATTCTCCCGCCCGGATACCGTATCCGCAACCCGGGAGGATTCTGAATGGGCAACACCATCGAACTGACGGCCGCCGACGGCCACAAGCTTTCCGCCTATGTCGCTGGCCCGGCCGGTGCCAAGGCGGGCATCGTGGTCGTGCAGGAGATCTTCGGCGTCAATCACCACATGCGCGACATGGCCGACCGTTTTGCTGCCGCGGGCTATGCAGTCTGCTCGCCGGCGCTGTTCGACCGCGTGAAGCCGGGCGTGGAACTGGGCTATACGCCGGACGATATCTCCGCCGGGCGCGATCTGCGCATGAAGCTGAGCGACGCGCAGGTAATGGCCGACATCGAAGCCGCCGCGAAGCACCTCGGCGGCAAGAAACTCGGCATCGTCGGCTATTGCTTCGGCGGCACCGTCGCCTGGTGGGGCGCCACCCGCTCCAAGTCCTTCGCCGCTTCGTCCGCCTGGTATGGCGGCGGCATCGCCGGCACCAAGGACGAGCACCCGAACTGCCCGACACAGATGCATTTCGGCGAAACCGATGCCTCGATCCCGATGACGGACGTGGACGCGGTGCGTGCGGCCCAGCCGAAGACCGACATCTACGTCTACAAGGGTGCGGGACATGGCTTCGGCTGCGACGAGCGCGGCAGCTATTCGAAGCCGGATTACGATCTGGCCCAGGAGCGCACGCTGGCGTTCTTCGCCTCGCATCTGGGATAAGGAAGCAAGGTAGGGGGGCGCTGCCCCCTTAACCCCCGCCAAAGGGCTCGCCCTTTGGAAACCCTGGACATTTTTCGTGAAATGGGCGGGCGAGGCGATGCTGAATGCACCGCCTTGGCCCGCCCATTTTATTTAAAACAATCAGACCGCTCCGATCAGCCGGCGGGAGTATATTTCCCCGATATTTGCGAGGTTGGGGTATCGAAGCCCTTGTTTTGGCGATCCAGGCGGGTTTCGCGGGACCATTTGCGCTTAAGGTCGTCGCGGATGTGAATGGCCAGCTTACCCAGGCCCTCGACCTCCAGTTCCACCTTGTCGCCGTCCATGAAGCTGGACAGGCCGCGGTGGTTGGTGCCGGTGGCCAGGATGTCGCCGGGTTCCAGCGTGTGGATCGAACTCACCCATTCGATGCAGCGCGGGATCTTGTGCGCCATGTCGGAGGTGTTGAAGTCCTGCTTGATCTCGCCGTTCACCCAGAGGCGGACAGGAAGGTTGTGCGGGTCGGGGATCTCGTCGGCGGTGACGATGAACGGCCCGATCGGGGTGAAGGTGTCGCGCGATTTCATCTGGAAGAAGATGGCACCGGGCGGCGGCAGGCCGCGGGCCGAGCCGTCGATGAAGTTGATGTAGCCGAAGATGTGGC
>CAINEA010000341.1 GCA_903847525.1 uncultured Acetobacteraceae bacterium
ATACGCCAGCCTGTTCCGAGACCTGCTGCCCTGATGCCGCGCGCGGTCACGCAAGGTTCCCCCGAGCCGCTGGGCGTCACGCTTTCGGACCATGGCGTGAACGTCGCGGTGTTCTCCGCCCATGCCACCGCGATCGAATTCTGCCTGTTCGACGGTGCCGACAAAGAGATCGACCGCATCCGCTTGCCGGAGCGCACCGGCGATGTATTCCATGCCCATATCGATGCGGTTCCCAGCGGTGCCTTCTATGGCCTTCGTGCGCATGGACCGCACGACCCCGCGAACGGCCATCGGTTCAATCCTTCGAAATTGCTGTTGGACCCCTACGCCACCGCCATCGATCGGAGGTTTCGTCTGCATCCCTCGATGTTCGCCATCCGCGACGGTCGGATCGATGATACCGACAGTGCCGCGGCGATGCCGAAGGCGATCGTGGTCCCGCCGGGGGTGTCCGCGCCCGGCAAAGCCTTCGTGCCCTGGCCGAACACGATACTCTACGAACTGCACGTCCGCGGCTTCACCCAACGCCACCCGGATGTTCCGGCAGATTTCCGTGGCCGCTTCGCCGGCCTCGGTCATCCCGCCGTCATCGAGCACCTGACCCGCCTTGGGATCACCTCCGTCGAAATTCTGCCCGCCGCCGCGTGGATCGAAGAGCGCCACCTCGCCGCAAGCGGCCTTGCCAATTACTGGGGCTATAACCCGGTCGCCCTGATGGCTCCCGACCCGGGCCTCGCCCTGGGCGGCTGGCCGGAGATTCGCGCCACCGTCGCGGAACTTGCCGAGGCGGGGATCGAGACCATTGTCGACGTCGTGCTGAACCATACCGGCGAGGGCGACGCGTTCGGCCCCACCTTGTCGCTGCGCGGCCTGGATAATGCCACCTATTACCGCTGGCTGCCCGACGATCCAGGCGGCTACATCAACGATAGCGGCACCGGCAACACCCTGGCCCTGCACCATCCGCAGGTCCTTCGTCTGGCCATGGATGCCCTGCGGGGTTGGGCCAATCTGGGCGGCGTGCATGGCTTTCGCTTCGACCTTGCCACCGCGCTCGGTCGCCGGCCGGATGGCTTCGACTCCGCGGCGCCCCTGCTCGCCGCGATCGCGCAGGACCCCGTTCTCCGCGATCTGAAACTGATCGCCGAGCCTTGGGACATTGGCCCCGGCGGTTATCAGGTCGGCGCCTTTCCCCCATCGTGGGGGGAGTGGAACGATCGCTTTCGCGATGCCGTCCGCCGCTTCTGGCGCGGCGATGCATCCACCCTGCCGGAACTCGCCACCCGGATCTCCGGTTCGCAGGATCTGTTCGCGGCCAAGCGGCGCCCCTCGCGCGGGATCAACTTCATCACCGCGCATGACGGCTTCACCCTGGCCGATCTGGTCTCCTACGAACGCAAGCACAACGCGGCCAACGCCGAGGACAATCGGGATGGCTCGGACGATAACCTGTCCTGGAACAACGGCGCCGAAGGTGCCACCGGGGACGCGGCCGTCCTCGCCGCGCGGCGAAGGGACCAGCGCGCGCTGCTCGCCACGCTGCTGCTGGCGCGCGGCACGCCCATGCTGTCGATGGGTGCCGAATTCGGTCAAACCCAGTCGGGCAACAACAATGCCTATGCCCAGGACAATGAAACGACGTGGCAGGACTGGGCCGCCGCCGATCCCGGCCTGCTGGCCTGGACCCAGCACCTTGTAACCATCCGCCAGGCCCATCCGGCACTGCGGAACGACCGATTCCTCACCGGCAGCGTCACGGATGTCAGCCAGCAGCCGGATGTACGATGGCTTCGGCCGGACGGGGAGGCGATGCAGGAGGCCGACTGGCAAGACCGGCAGGCCGGCGCGCTGACGATGATCCTGCATACCCCGGATCCCGACCGCGTTGCGCTGGTGTTCAACCGGGGTCCGCACCCGCTGGATCTGGCGTTGCCGCTGCCAGCCGATGGGCACGCCTGGCACCTGCTGGCCGAAAGTGCCGCAGACCCGCGTGCCGTGGCACCGCTGGCAGCCGCCAGGTTCTCCGCCGCCCCGCGATCCGTCTCGGTCCTTGCCGAGCAGCCCGCATCGCCGGCACACCGCAACGGCCAGACCGACAACGCCGTTCTGCATCGCCTGGCAGACGCCGCCGGCATCGGCGCCGATTGGTGGGAAGTGGACGGCACCCGGCATGTCGTTGCCGATGAGACAAAGCGCCATTTGCTCACGGGAATGGGCCTGCCCGCGAACACCCCGGCCGAGGCCCGCGACACGCTGGTGGCATTGGCTGAAAGCCGGGATCGCCGCCGACTTCCCCAGGCCGTCACCGTCTTCGGGGATGAGCCGGCCAGTCTGGCCCTGCCGCTGGAGCCGGGCCTACAGCCCCGCCCGCTTTGGCTTAATCTTTCCTTGGAAGATGGCACCACCCATCGCATGCGTATCGGCGCGGAGGATGGCAAGCTATCTGCCGCCAATGCCGCCGATCTGCGGCCTGGTCAGGCGTGGGAGATCGCGCTGCCGCAGCTGCCGATCGGCCGGCATAGCGTCTGGCGCGACGAGTTTCCCGAAGCGCCCTGCCATCTCACGGTAGCCCCCGCACAATGCCATCTGCCGGCCGTGCTGGCTGCGGGCCACAGGAGATTCGGTCTGTCCGCCCAGCTCTATTCGCTGCGCCGGCAGGGCGATCAGGGCATCGGTGATTTCACCACCCTGGCGGCCCTGGCCGAGGCTACGGCGACGCAGGGTGCGTCCATTCTTGCCATCAACCCGCTGCACGCCCTGTTCGCCCGGCAGCGCGATCGCGCCAGCCCCTATTACCCTTCCGACCGGCGCTTCCTGGACCCGATCTATCTCGATCTCGCCACCCTGGACGATGGCCTGCCTCCGCCGCCGGCCCAGCCCGCATGGGCGTCTCTGTCCGCGGTGCCGGATGTCGACTACCCCGCCGTCTGGGCGTTGAAGCTTGCTGCCCTGGAACGGCGCTTTGCCGATTTCGATGCCGTCTGCCGCGAACATCCGGACAATCCTTCCGCACAGGCCTTTGCGGCCTTCCAGGCCGGCGGCGGATTGGCCCTGCAGCGCTTCGCGATTTTCGAGGTTATCGCGGAACTCCATCCCGGCCTGCCCTGGCAGCGTTGGCCGGAGCCCCTGCGCCACGCCGACGACCCGGCGGTTACCGAACTTGGCAACGCCCACGCGCGCCAGGTACGGTTTCATCTGTACCTGCAGTTCCTCGCCGACCGCCAACTCGCCGCCGCCGCTGCCGGCGGGCGAAGGGCCGGGCTGTCGTTCGGCCTGCTGCGAGACCTTGCGATCGGTGCGGCGCCGGATGGTGCCGAGGCCTGGGCCGGCCGGCACCTGCTGGCGCATGGCGCCGCGATCGGCGCGCCGCCGGACCCGTTTGCGGCCGACGGACAGATCTGGGGCCTGCCGCCGCTGAACCCCCATGCGATCGGGCAGGATGGCTTTGCCGGCTTCGCCGCTCTGCTTGCCGCGAACATGCGCCACGCCGGCGGGTTGCGGATCGACCATGTCATGGGCCTGTCCCGGCTGTTCTGGGTTCCGGACGGTGCGAAGGGCGCGGACGGTGCCTATGTTTCCTACCCGTTCCGCCATTTGCTCGGGCAGCTGACGCTGGAAAGCCAGCGCGCCCGATGCCTGATCGTCGGGGAGGATCTGGGCACCGTGCCGGAAGGCTTCCGGGAAACCCTGTCCGCCGCGGATATCCTCAGCTACCGGGTGCTCCTGCTGGAACGCGAAGGCCTTCGGTTCAAGCCACCGGCCAGCTATCCCGCCCTCGCCCTCGCCAGCGTCTCCACGCACGACCTGCCGACCTTCGCCGGCTGGCAGCAGGGCGCGGACATTGCCGAGCAGGCGCAACTCGGCCTGCTTGCCGATCCCACGCCTGCCGTCGCGCATCGCGCCGAAGAACAGGCAGCCCTCACCGACGCCATCCGCGAGCAAGGGATCGCCCTGCTCGCGGCCGGCGTTGCCGCGGCGCACGCGTATGTCGCCAGCTCCCCGGCATGTCTTGTGCTCGCGCAGGTGGACGATTTGGATGGCGCGGCCACGGCGGTCAATCTACCAGGCACCGACACCGAGCGTCCGAACTGGCGCCGCAAGCTCGCAACGCCCGTGCCCGGCCTGTTGCAAACCCCGCAGGCCGAGGCCATCCTGGAAGCCCTGCGCGAGATCCGCCCGCCGGCAGCGATCAGCCCAGGCGATACGCCCGCCGGGCCGTCCCGCTGAACAGGGCCAGCTTCTCGTCCGCCGAGGCGCCGGCGGCGATGCGTTTGAACGCGTTCCACAGCACCAGCCAGCTCGCGCCCATCTTCTCCACCGGGAAGTTGCTCTCGAACAGGCAGCGCTGCGCCCCGAACAGCTCGATGCAGGTCTCGATATAGGGCCGCCACATCGCCGCGATCTCCTGCGATGTCGGGGGCTTTTCCAACGCTTTGTAGTCATAGGCCGCCAGCCGCATCATCATGCCGCCCAGTTTCATCGTGACATTCGGACATTTCGCAAGTTCGGCAACGCCGGCCTTCCAGGTCGCGAACACCTCGTCCTGTTTGCCGAGATAGCGCCCATAGCCCAGTGGGCCACCGCAATGGCCCATGATGATGTTGCTCGCGGGCATCGATCGGGCCAGGTCCACGACATCCGCCAGTTGCGGATGAAACAGCCAGGCATCCAGGGACAGGCCCAGTGCCGTCATCTTCGCCAATCCACGGCGAAAATCCGGACGCATATACGTGCCGAGGCCGGTCATGTCGCGGCTGTTGCCGATGGTTGGGTCCGAATCCCACCCGGCGGCGTGGCGCACGCCGCGGAACCGGCCGCCGCCCGCGCGGATATGCGCCTCCAGCACCTGCTCCGCCCGGTCGTGCGTCAGGTCGACCGACCCGACGATACCCGCGGCCACCCGCGTGGGGCCATAGCCCCCGCTCTCGCTCATCGCCGAGATGCCGGCGACGAACTCCGTCTCCCCGACCGATCGCATCTCCTGCGGCCCATCGGCGCGATACATAGAATGGCATTCCAGGAACACCGTCGCGATCGTGTTGTGGCCGGAGTTTATGTTCTCCAGGAACTCGTGCAGCAGATAGCGCTGATCGTCGCGATTCCACAGATGATGATGCGTATCGATGATCGGCAGGTCCGGTTCCAGCGCCACTTCGGGTGTCGCCTTCGCCAGCCAGGCCGCATCGGGCGGGTAGATATGGCCATAGCGCGCCGGCTCACGGGTCGTTGTCATCTCGGTTTCCCCCTCGTTCGTTCCCGCGATTACCGCATGATCCCCCGATAGGCTCAACCCACGCGCCATGCGATAATCCCGGTCAAATCCTCGGGAGACCCAAGATGACCGCGACCGACCTGGTGCAGATCGTTCAAGAAGATCGCGGCGAGCCCGGTATCGTCGCCCGCGTTACCGTCAACAACCCCGCCCACCACAATGCTTTGGGCAACGCGGGCAAGCGCGAACTCGCCGAAGCGATCGAGGCCCTGGCCGCCGAACCGCGCCTGCGGGTCGTGGTGCTGGGCGGCGCCGGCGGCAGATCCTTCATCGGCGGCGCCAACCTCACGGAAATGGCCGGGTTCGAGCGGCATGACGCCATGGTCGGCCCCAGCCTGACGCACCGGATGTGCGAGGCTATCCGCCGCACGCCGGTGCCGGTCATCGCGCGCATACAGGGCTACTGCCTTGGCGCCGGGCTGGAAGTGGCGGCGGCGTGCGACATGCGCGCCGCGTCCGACGACAGCCGCTTCGGCATGCCGGAAGTGCTGTTCGGCCTGCCGTCCGGGATGGAGGCCTGCCTGCTGCCGCAGCTGATCGGCTGGGGCAAGACCCGGGAGCTGGTCTACACCGGCCGCCATATTCCGGCGCAGGAAGCCGCCGCCTGTGGCCTGGTCGAACGCATGGTTCCCGCGGCCGACCTGGACGGGGCGGTGGAAGACTGGGTCGGCGCGATCCTGTCCGCCGGCCCACTGGCCATTCGCGCGCAAAAGGAACTGATCCGCGACTGGGAACGCATGTCCATCGCCGATGCTGTGCAACAGGGCATCCGGGCGGTGGCCGCCGGACACGCCACGGGTGAAACCAAACGGCTTATGGGCGCCTTCGTGGAACGCCGCCGTGCGGCAAGGGCCGCGACAAATCAGACTGGGTAAGGCGGGCAGCCAGGGTAGGACGGCAGGCGCCCGGCCAGGGCAAGCGTTGCCCCGGAATGCCGCCGAAATTAGACCACGATCCGGAGGGGGCTGACAATCGGTCTTGCGCCGGTTGCGGCGTAGCCGGAGGCCTGCATCAGGGCGATGGGGTTCAGTACGGTCATGCGGCGCTGGTTGAGGTGCAGCAGCCCCTGCTTGCGCAGTTCGCCCAGGGTGCGGCTGACATGTACGTTGGTCAGCCCCAGCGCATCGCCGATGTGATTGAGGGTCAGGTTCAGCTCGATCGATTCCCCGGGTTCCTGAGGGAAATGTCCTTTCAGCTGGTAGAACAGTCCAACGAACATGTGGGCGATCCTGTTGCGCGCGGATCGACGGCCGATATTCTGCATTTGATCGAAGGCCCGGGCCTCCCGGCACGCGGCCATGCGCATCACCTGGCTCATCAGGCGTGGGTCAGTGATCATTGCTTCATCGAACTGGTCCCGGGGCAGGACCAGGACCTTGGTCGTGGTCAATGTTTCCGCGGTGTGGCCGAAGGACGCATCGTCGTATGGCTGCATACCGAGCAGTTCCCCCGGCAGGACAAAATCCAGGATCTGCTTTTCACCATCTTCCAGCGTCGCCGACAGGGCGACCCAACCTTCCAGGACGACGAAGTAGTTCGGAGAGGTCGTGCCCTGCTGGTACAGCGATTCCCCCGCTGGGTAGGTCCGCTGGGCTCGATCGGCCTTTACCGTTTGCAATAAATCCTCAACGCGCATTTTCTGGCACATACCCTTGCCGTGCGAAGGGCATATCGGGCACGTCCCGGACGCGTTTGGAATCTGGCTCAAGGGCATTGGATTGCTCATTTTATTCGTGCGAGTAGAATTCAATTGAAATGAATTCATTCAACGGACCTTGTCGGCCAGGACCGAGCGGCGCAGCCGTTTGACGATCGCGCCGGCACGCGATGCCTGCGCGTAAGCTTCCTCGATGGCGTACTGCATCTGGCCGGACACGGCCGGGTCCACCCGGTGCAGCAACGAACGGCTTGCCATTAGATAATTGACGACGACGGTCAGCGGCTCCGTCAGTTCTTCGGCCATGTCCAGAACCGTTTGGCGAAGCGCCGCGAGTTCCACTGCGGTGGCTGGGGAAGGCGGTGCGTCGTCGTCCGGCCGATCCGCATTGGCTGGGGCGCGGTCGCTGGAAGCGCCGCCGGACGCCATCGCGGCTGAACAGTCGCAAAGGTTCTGGTATCCTGACTGCTCCGGGTCACCGTCGTCCGGCGCGACCGTTCCGCGTTGGTGGACAGGACATGCCTGTGGCGGTTGCATCGCCGGCACGCGCGCCGCCCGGATGGCTGCAACCGAACGTTGAACACAATTTTCGGCCTGCCCTCGCAGGTCGGTCAGCTCGGAAACCACCCAATTCGGACGCATGTCAACCGGAAGCTCGGCGACCGATGCGAGCAAGTCGAGTTTCATGAGAATGGGGGTCAGCGCATGGCACAGGTCCTCGGCGGTATCCCCCAAGGCCTTGTCGCGTGATTTCCATGTCTGCGCCAACTGCGCCACACGCGCATTAAGCGAATCGGTGGCGGGATTGTTCATTTCAGATGCCATCATGGATTGTATTTCATCATGACAAGCAATCCAAAGGGGTTTTTCTTAAACATGCTCAATCTCCGATATGTTAAAAGTCGAAATGGGTCCGCTTCGCAACTGAGAATACGGCGAACCATTCCGGCCTGTTCACATTTCAACAATCGAAATCAACTTTATGTGAGTTCTTTCGCAACATTTTCGGGTCGTTCCACAAGTTTATAATTCGTGAGCATGAAAGACATATGCCGGACGCTGCGCATGCAGCAGCCTCGGATTGTCCCTAGGTACTTCTGCCCTCAAGACTCCCCTCATTCTCAGATAGCCGCGAAAGTATTGTGGAAGACCGGTTGCTCGGCGAGCATTGCGGCGA
>CAINEA010000342.1 GCA_903847525.1 uncultured Acetobacteraceae bacterium
AGACGCTGATCGCGGAACTCCGGCTGGCGTGAGGTGTCGCTGGCTACCTGGGCTGTAACAGCATTAGAACGATTGTCTCCGGGATTCCACCGATGAACGGGCCATCCGTCCATCACAGAAACAAACCCTCCGCCCATCCATGGCGTTCAGGCCGTGCGGACGGATTGAACCAGCCTCAGCCCGCGCGCAAAACGGATGATGCCGAACGGCAAGATGCTGTCGGAATTCATGTTCTCCCCCGTCAGCTAGGAATCCACCAGCCACAGCGTCGGCCGGGCCCAAAAGCCCCGCCGGCGCAACCGCGTACACCCCCCACCTTGGCCTACGCCCCCCTTGGCGCTACACCCATCGAACGACGGCCAAGGAAACCACCATGATCAACAAAATCGTCCAATCCATCGCCGAGGCGATGGCGGGCATCCAGGACGGCTCCACGGTGCTGATCGCCGGCTTCGGCGCGGTCGGCCAACCCAATGCCCTGATCGAGGGCCTGATCGAGCAGGGTGCGCGCGATCTTGTCGCCGTGGCCAACAACGCCGGCGTCGGCCACGAAGGCCTCGCCCGCCTGATGGAGCTCGGCCGCGTCCGCAAGATCATCTGCTCCTTCCCGCGCAGCTCCGACCCCGTCGTGTTCGAAGGCCTGTACCGCGCCGGCAAGATCGAGCTGGAGATCGTCCCCCAGGGCACCCTCGCGGAACGCATGCACGCCGCCGGCGCCGGCATCCCCGCCTTCTTCACCGCCACCGCCGTCGGCACGCTTCTCGCCCAGGGCAAGGAAGCGCGCGAGTTCGACGGCAAGCAGTACGTCATGGAAAAGGCCATCCATGGCGATGTCGCGCTGGTGGAAGCCTGGGAAGCCGATCGCTGGGGCAACCTGACCTACAAGCAGTCCGGCCGGAACTTCAACCCGATCATGGCGATGGCCGGCAAGCTGACCATCGTGCAGTCCCAGCATATCGTCGAGCTCGGCGACATCGAGCCGGAGAACGTGCACACGCCCGGCATCTTCGTGGACCGGGTGCTGCACGTGCCGTATGGTGACCCCTCGGGGTTTTAAGGGAGAATAACGCATGGCCGACACAACCGTCGCCCCATCTAAGGCAGAGGACTTCAAGCCGCTGTCGCGCACCCAGATGGCCGCGCGCGCCGCGCAGGACATTCCGGAAGGCTGGTACGTCAATCTCGGCATCGGCATCCCCACCCTGATCTCCGATCACGTGCCGATGGACCGCGAGGTCATCCTCCACTCCGAAAACGGCATTTTGGGAATGGGCCCGCTGGCGCCGAAAGACGCGATCGAGCCCTGGCTGGTCAACGCCGGCAAGCAGTATGTCACGCTGCGCAAGGGCGGCTCCTACTGCCACCACGCCGACAGCTTCGCGATGATCCGCGGCGGCCATATCGACCTCTGCGTGCTCGGCGGCTTCCAGGTGGCCGAAAACGGCGACCTGGCCAACTGGGCCACCTCGGAGAACGACACCGCCCCCGCCGTCGGCGGCGCGATGGATCTGGCTGCCGGCGCCAAGCGGCTCTGGGTGCTGATGGAACACACCACCAAGGACGGCACCAGCAAGATCGTGCGCCGCTGCTCCTATCCCCTCACCGCCGTCGGCGCCACGCGCCGCGTCTACACCAACCTCGCCACCCTCGATATTTCTCCCTCCGGTTTCGTCGTCGTGGACATGGCCCCGGGCCTCACGTTCGAAAATCTCCAGGCGCGCACCGACGCCCCGCTGCGCATGGCCGGCTGAAGGAAGCGGAAAAATGAGCGAAGCAGAAGACCGCAGCGAAAACCTCCGCATGCTCCGCGACAGCGCGGCGGCGATCGCCCCGCGCACCGGAGACCTGAAGCGCATCCGCGACCAGCGCTTCACCGAGCCCGGCTTCGACAAATCCGTTTGGCGCGAAATCTGCGCCATGGGCTGGCCCGGCCTGCATTTGCCGGAAGACAAAGGCGGCTCCGGCCTCGGCATGTCCGAGTTCTGCGCCCTGACCGAGGAACTCGGCGCGGCGCTCACGCCCGAACCGCTGATTCCCGTCGCGATGGC
>CAINEA010000343.1 GCA_903847525.1 uncultured Acetobacteraceae bacterium
ACCACAGAGGCTTCAGACCGGGCGACATCAGCCCGGAACCGTGGGCGACTTCAAATCGGAATGGTGGGCGACATCATTCCGGAATAGCCGGGCGACATCATCGGAATGCGCATTCTGTGCGACCGCGTCTGCGCCGATCACGGGGACCGCTGCCTCCCCGGCGACTGCCGACAGCGCGGTGGTAATGCCAAGCGGGTCATCCACTATGGCAAAGACGATCCAACTCAGGACACCGATCCCGATCCCTCCCAGATAGGGAGTCCAGTCGATTTTCATTTTCAGTCCAGCCTGGCCAGCTGGAAGTGCGTGGGCTGTGCTTGTCATTCGAAATCTCCCCAACCTTGAACCATTCGGTCCTTCGACACTGCGCAAGGCCAGGTCGTGCGGCTTCGTGCATCGATGCGGCCGCGCGGACCGGTAGTATGCCTATTCGGCGGCAGCCTTCGTCGCGGCGAATTGGTCGAAGGCTTCCACGGCCTGCGCGGCATACATCACGCTCGGACCTGCGCCCATGTAGATCGCCATGCCCATCGTCTCCATCACTTCGTCACGCGTGGCGCCCTGTTTGACCGCGGCCTGGGCATGGAAGGCGACGCAGCCATCGCAGCGGATCGCGACGGATATGCCCAGGGCCAGAAGTTCCTTGGTCTTGCCATCCAGCGCCTTCGGCTCCAGCGCCGCTTGGGCCAGCGCAGAGAACGCCTTCATCGTATTGGGCGTACCGCTCCGCACTTCTCGGAGGGCTTGGGATAGTTCGTTCGCCATTTGCGGCCAATCTTTATGCATGGTTCAGTCTCCGTAGTTGCAGGATCGGGTCCGGTCCCGGCAAAGCATCATTGGAACGCGCAGCCGGTCCGAAAGCCGAGCTTCTTAAAAATCATCGCCGCGGGGCAAAAGCCGGTGATGCCGGCCTGCAGCAGGTTCAACCCGATGATTGCCGTCAGCAGCAGCCAGTACGGGCTAAGGATTTGCGACAGGACCAGGCTCAGCAGCACCATGATGCCAGCGAACGAGGTAACCGCCTTGTCGATGTTCATATCAATCTCCTTGATGGGTGCCGGAATTCGCCAACTGCGACCGGGTCCAGCGGACAATGGTGTCGGCGCTCTGCACGCCTGAGCTTTGCGCCAGAAGTTTGCCGTTACGGAACAGCAGCAAAGTAGGAATGCCGCGCACGCCGAACCGGGCCGCAGTGGCCTGCGCCTCGTCTACGTTAAGCTTCAACAGCCGCACCTCCGGCTCCAGCAATCGGGCAGCCTGCTCGAACATGGGCGCCATGGTTCGGCACGGCCCGCACCAGGGCGCCCACATGTCAACAAGCACGGCGATGTCGTTCTGCTGGATATGTTTTGCAAAGCTGCCCTCATCGACCGGCGTAGCCGCCCCGGTAAATAGGGGATCATGGCAGGCGCCGCATTTCGCCTTCTCCGCAGGACGGTCCGTCGCCAGCCGATTGACGGACTGGCAACGTGGGCAAACGATGTGCTTGACAGCGATTGTCGCGCTGGCGGAGCCGGATTGGCGAACGTCCATCTTAGGCGACCTCCTTGATCTTTCGCAGATTAAGCTTCTCCATCAGGTAGCGTTCATAGAACGGCTCACTCTCGCCGCGCCGGATCTTGCGCAGGAAGTATTTTTCGAAAGCGACCTTGGCGAGATGAACCCAGGTGCCCTTGGACGACCAGTTTACGTTGCGGGGCGGGATCTGCGGTTGCGCCACGAAAGCCACGCCGCCATTGCCAAAACCCGCCAGGCAAACCGCGTTCAGGGTGGGATGATGGGTCATGGCCTTCCCCGCCAGCAATTCACCGATATTGCCAGCCGTCGCGGTCACCATAGACTCGATCATGAAACCGGTTTTCGGCACGCCGACCGGTACCGGCGTCGGGCCAACCGGTGGGATCGCGAAGCAGACCCCGACGGCGAAGATGTTCGGAAAAGCGGCATTGCGCTGCTGCTTGTCCGCCAGGATGAACCCACGCGGGTTCGTCAGTTTGTCGATCCCGATCACGGCAGGCACACCGCGAAAGGCGGGAAGCATCATGGAGAAGGCGAAGGGTAGCTGGTGCGTCCCGCGCACCGTGCCGTCTTCCGCCACTTCCTCGATGTTCATCACGGTGGGCTCAACAGATGTCACCCGCGCGTTGGTAATCCATTTGATATGCCGCTCGCGCAGTTCGCTCTCCATCAGCGACTTGGTGTCGCCGACGCCATCGAGGCCAAGATGGCCTATATAGGGCTCCGGCGTGACGAAGGTCATCGGCACCCGGTCGCGGATGCCGCGCTTCTTCAGTTCGGTATCCAGGATGAACGCGAACTCATAGGCCGGACCAAAGCACGAAGCCCCCTGGATGGCACCCACCACGATGGGACCCGGCGAGGCGCAGAACTGCTCGAAGGCCTCATACGCCTTGGCGGCATGCTCCACATGGCAGATCGATTGGGTGTAGTGCTCGGGCTCGAGGCCGGGAATTTCGTCGAAGGCGAGCTCGGGGCCCGTGGCGATCACGAGGTAGTCATAGGCGACCGAACTACCATCCTCTATTTCGATCCGGTTTAAGTCGGGATGGAGGCGTTTCGCTCCGGAGGTAACGAAGCGAATATCCTTACGATTCATGACTTTCGCCAGATCGACCTCAATCTCCGGCCGCTGACGCCAGCCGACTGAAACCCAGGGGTTGGACGGCACGAAATGGAACAGGCTGCCCTGGCCGATCACCGTAAGCCGGTCTTCCCTGCGTAATTGCGGGGCCAGTTCATAGGCCATGAGGGTTCCGCTTAGTCCTGCACCGAGTACGACGATCTCTGCCATTCGACACTCCCTTAGGTTCCCGCAACCGATGTCCACAACCATTGCGGCCGGGTAGGCTCCTGGGGCGATTTGGGGTCTGAATATTCTATACATCGTATATTCGCAAGTAGGAACTTACACTGCGGGCGCGATGGCCCGTGCCAGCATCGCCATTGTGCCGCATATAGCATTCCCTTCTCCAGCGTGCGTTGACCCAGATCAAGACCGGCAGCGAAGAAACTCGTACGTTTCAGACGGTGTTAGATGACGCCAGCCTTGTCAGGCCGCTATTCTTGACAGGATATACGTCTTGTCGTAAATGCGTATATATGCAGATATCATCGGAAACCATGAGCAAGGCGGCGGAACGGGCGAGCGAATTACTGAAGTCGCTCGCCAACCGACATCGCCTTCTGATCGTATGCAAACTGATCGAGGGTGAGCGCTCGGTCGGCGAGTTGGCGGCTTTTTTGGGCCTGCGGGATTCCACCGTATCCCAGCATCTCGCCCTGTTGCGCAAGGATGGCCTGGTGGCGGCACGGCGCGATGGGCAGACCATCTGGTATTCGATTTCCAGCCTTCCCGCCCGCCAGGTTCTCGAAACCCTCTACCGGGTATTCTGCGGCCCCGAGCCGCTTTGCGAGCCCGACCCGGGCCGCGCACCGGCCAAGGCCAGCCCCCCAAAAAGCGGTACCTCCGTCCGGAAGCGGTCGCCGCGATGACCGTGACCGCTTTCAACCCAGTTCCTTAGAGGATGGTTTCCCATGCGCAAGGCCGTTTTTCTGGCCGCGGCCTCTCTGCTCCTGTTCCCGGGCAGCCTGCTTGCCGCCGCGACCTTCACCGTGGAGCCGGTCAACTCCGCCGACGATAAGGCGGTCTTCGCCACCGTCGAGAGTATCGATGTGGTTCCGGCCCGTGTCCGTACCGGCGGCACCATTGCCAGCCTGTCCGTCAAGCAGGGCGACCGGGTCGAACGCGATCAGGTTGTTGCTGTGGTCGGCGATCAGAAGCTGATCCTGCAGCAGGCAGCGCTCGATGCGCAAATCGCCGGATTAAAGGCACAGTTGGCGCAGGCGCAGACCGAACTCGGGCGCGCCGAATCCCTGGTACGAAGCGGGGCGGTGAGCCGGGCGCAGTTCGATTCCGCGACCACGGCGGCCAACGTGGCGGCCAACATGCTAAAAGCCCGGAACGCCGAACGCGCCGTGCTGGATCAGCAATTGGCCGAAGGACAGGTGCTGGCGCCGACCGCGGGCCGCGTGCTGACGGTGCCGGTCACGGTCGGGTCCGTGGTACTGAGCGGCGAGCCGGTCGCCACGATCGCTCAGCAGGATTTTGTGCTGCGCTTGCGCGTGCCCGAACGGCATGCGCGCTTCCTGAAGACGGGTGACCCCGTCCGCCTCGATGGGGAGGACCTCGCCCAGGGTGCCGCCGGCTTCGGTACGATCACGCTGGTGTATCCGCAGATCCAAGACGGCCGCGTCGTCGCCGACGCTCGGGTTGCCGGAATCGGCGACTATTTCGTCGGCGAGCGCGTGCGGGTCTGGATTTCCGGTGGTGAGCGGAAAACCTTCATCGTGCCCTCAAGCTATATTCTGACCCGCTTCGGCTTGGATTATGCCCGCGTGCGCAAGTCCGATGGAACAACCGTGGATGTGCCTGTGCAGCGTGGCCGCGAGCAACCCCGCCCGGATATGCCGAGCGCACTGGAAATCCTCTCGGGTCTGCAGCCCGGCGACATACTGGTGCAACAGTGAGACTTGGCATTTCGGGCCGACTCACGCAGGCCACGATACGCTCGCCGCTGACGCCGCTGTTCCTGATGGCGGCGCTGGTCGCCGGGCTGATCGCGCTGATGGTCAGTCCGCGCGAGGAAGAGCCACAGATCAGCGTGCCCATGGTCGATATCGTCGTGAACGCCGACGGGCTCAAGGCGGCGGACGCGGTCGAGCTCGTCACCAAGCCGCTGGAGGCCATCGTCAAGGGCATAAACGGCGTGGAGCACGTTTACAGCCAGACCCAGGACGACCGGGTCATGCTGACCGCGCGCTTCTTCGTGGGCACAAGCGAAGACGACGCCATTCTGCGGGTGCAGGCGAAGATCCGCGCCAATTACGACCGCATTCCCACTGGCATCCCCGAACCGCTGATCGTCGGGCGCGGCATCAACGATGTCGCCATCGTCACGATGACCCTCTCGCCCACCCCGGAAGCGGCGTCGCGCTGGAACGACAAGGATCTCTATCAGCTTGCCGACCGGCTGCGTTCTGAGCTGATCAAGGTCGACAATATCGGCCTGAGCTACATATCCGGCGGCACCTCCGAGCAGATCCGCGTCGAACCGGACCCGGAAAAACTCGCGCTGTTCGGGGTCACGCTGGAGCAACTGACCGGCAAGGTCCGCGACGCCAACCGCTCCTTTCTCGCGGGAGGCGTGCGCGATGCCGGCAAGCAGTTGGTGGTGGCGGCCGGGCAGACCCTGTCGGGCGTGCCGGATATCGGTCTGCTGCTGATCACCACGCGTGACGGGCGGCCGGTCTATGTGCGCGACGTCGCCAAGGTCGTGATCGGCTCGGCGCCGGTGGAACATCGGGTTTGGACCTATGAGCCCGGAAAGGCCGGCCAATGGGATCGCGCACCGGCGGTTACCGTCGCCTTCGCCAAGCGCGCCGGGGCGAATGCAGTGGTGGTTTCCGAGGCGATCGTCGATCGCATCGCCAGCCTGAAGAGCCAGCTGATCCCCGAGGACATACGGGTGGAGGTAACCCGCGACTATGGGGCGACGGCAAACGACAAGGCCAACGAGCTGTTGTTTCACCTCGGGCTCGCCACGATTTCCATTGTCGTGCTGATCGGCTTCGCCATCGGCCTGCGCGAGGCGCTCGTCACCCTGGTGGTAATCCCGACGACCATCCTGCTGACGATGCTGGCGGCCGAGCTGATGGGATACACTATCAACCGGGTTAGCCTGTTCGCGCTGATCTTCGCGATCGGCATCCTGGTGGACGACGCGATCGTCGTGGTGGAGAACATCGCCCGCCACTGGGCGATGCGCGACGGCCGCGATCGAATGCGCGCGGCGATCGAAGCGGTGGCCGAGGTCGGCAACCCGACCGTCGTCGCGACCCTGACCGTGATCGCCGCGTTGCTGCCGATGCTGTTTGTTTCCGGGCTGATGGGCCCCTATATGGCGCCAATCCCGGCCAACGCATCGACCGCGATGCTGTTCTCGTTCTTCGTCGCCATGGTCGTGGCACCCTGGCTGATGCTGAAGCTGACACGGAATGCGCCGGATGGCGCGACTGAGGGCCATGCGGAGGCGGCGGATGGCGGGCGGCTTGGGCGGCTGTACCATCGCTTCGCCAGTCCGATCGTCAGATCGCGACGCTCGGCCGGGGGTTTCCTGGCCGTGGTCGGCATCGCCACGGTGCTGGCCTGCGTGCTGTTCGCCACCAAGGACGTGACGGTCAAGCTGTTGCCATTCGATAACAAGTCCGAGCTGGATGTGGTGCTCAACCTGCCGGAAGGCTCCAGCCTGGAGGATACCGAGCGCACGTTGTTCGCCGCGGCAGAGATCGCCCGGCAATTGCCGGAAGCGGTTTCGCTGCAGGCCTATGCCGGTACCGCCGCGCCGTTCAACTTCAACGGTCTGGTGCGGCATTACTATATGCGCGAATCGGCCGAGCTCGGCGAACTGCAGGTGAACCTGACGCCTAAATCCGAACGGAGCCGATCCAGCCATGCCGTGGCACTCGACCTGCGCCAGCGCCTGAAGGCACTCACGCAGCCGCAAGGCTCAGTGATCAAAGTGGTCGAGGTGCCTCCGGGTCCGCCCGTTCTGGCGACCTTGCTGGCGGAGATCTACGGTCCGGACGCGACAACGCGACGAGCGGTAGCCGAGGAGGTGAAGAAGGTGTTCGCCTCGGTGCCGTATATCGTCGACATCGACGATTCCTACGGCCATCCACGGCCGCGCCTGCGCATCTCGATCGACGAGGACCGGCTCGAGTTCTTCGGCGTCGAGCAGAGCGATGTCTACAACACCATTCGCACTCTGTTCGGCGGTATTCCCGTCGGCTACTCGCATCGCGGCGAGGAGCGCAATCCGATCGATATCGTGATCGGGCTGCCAAAGACCGACCTTTCCTGGAACGAGCGGCTTGCCTCCACACCGGTGCCGGCGAATGTGATCCCGGGCAGCAATCGCGTCGTCGAGCTCGGCGATGTGGTTCGCGTGACGAAGGAGGAAGGCTCCCCCATGTTGTTCCGCCGCGACGGCCATTTCGCCGACATGGTGACCGCGGAGCTGGCGGGCGCCTATGAAGCGCCGATCTATGGCATGCTGGCGGTGAACGAGGCCCTTGCCAAACATGATTGGGGCAAGCTGCCACCTCCATTAGTCAGTCTGCATGGACAGCCGACGAACGAGGCGACGCCGACTTTGCTCTGGGACGGCGAATGGGAAATCACCTATGTGACCTTCCGCGACATGGGGGCGGCGTTCGGGGTGGCCATCCTCGGGATCTATATCCTGGTCGTGGCCCAGTTCGGCAGCTTCAAGCTGCCGCTAGTCATCCTGACGCCAATTCCGCTCACGCTGATCGGTATCGTCATTGGCCATTGGCTGCTTGGCGCGCCGTTCACCGCAACCTCGATGATCGGCTTCATCGCACTGGCCGGCATCATCGTGCGCAACTCGATCCTGCTGGTGGATTTCATCCGCCACGGAGCCGGGCAGGGCAAAACGCTGCGCGAGGTTCTTCTGCAGGCCGGCGCGGTACGCTTCAAGCCGATTTTACTGACGGCACTCTCTGCGATGATCGGCGCGGCGACGATCCTGCTCGATCCGATCTTCCAGGGTCTGGCGATTTCACTGCTGTTCGGGCTCGCGTCCTCCACCTTGCTGACCGTGCTGGTCATTCCCGCAATCTACGTGGTGCTGCGCGATGCCGACCAGAAGACGTGACCGTGATTTCAGCCATGACTTGGCAGAGCCCGTAGACAGAAGGAGCCCACAATGGCTGGTTTTGGCTGGATCCTCAGCATCGGTTTCATCGGCGCCTTTGCGGCACTGAACGTGATGTGGCTCGCAACGGTGCTGTCCAGCACGACCCGGAAACGTTCGGCCGTCCCGGTTCGCGGAGCCAGCCGATGAGCGATGGCGGGGAACGCGCCCGGTGGAACGCTCGGTTCGGTGCCGATGGCTATCTCTTTGGCACCAGGCCGAATGCGTTCCTCGCCTCGCAGGGTAGCCTGCTGAGGCAGGGTCAGCGGGCGCTTGCGGTTGCTGACGGTGAAGGGCGCAATGGCGTCTGGCTTGCAAGCCAGGGGCTGGACGTTCTCTCGGTCGATTTTTCGCCAGTGGCGCTGGCAAAAGCCCAAGAGTTAGCGACTGAAACCGGTGTTACCCTGCAGACGGAATGCGTGGACCCGTCCACATGGAATTAGCCCGCCCAGCATTGCGACCTTGTGGCGGCGATCTTTATCCAGTTCGCGCCTCCGCCGCTCAGGACGATCCTGTTCCAGGGCATGAAGGACGCCCTGAAGCCGGGCGGTTTGATTCTCCTGGAGGGGTATCGTCCGGAGCAGCTCGCCTACAAGACAGGCGGCCCACCGCATGCGGGAAACCTCTATACTGCCGAGATGCTGCGCGATGCCTTCCGCAATATGACTATTTTGCACCTCGCCGAATACGATGCGGAGATCACCGAAGGAACCGGCCACAATGGTATGTCCGCCTTGATCGATCTTGTCGTGCAAAAATGAACGATCCGTTCAGAACGGCTCAGGGCCGACACTGGTTGGCTCGGACTGAACGGTTGGTATGGAAGCCACGAACCGTATGATGTGGCTTTTAGAGATCGGCATCTTTGCTTCGAGCATGATGGCTGGGCTGGTTCTCGCGGGCAGGATTCCAAAGGGATTGTTACCGGAATCTTGGCGTATCTCGGTTGGTGCGATGTTAGTCGGCGCAGGCATCGCGCTCGCGGTGATAGGGTTCTCCTGAGCAATGCTGAGCGGGCTTAGTTAGGAATATTCCGCATATGCGTTGCGAGGCTGTGGATCTTTGGCAAGATCTCCTCACTTAGCGCGGGCTCAACTACCGTCTCGTGTCAGGCTTGGAGAAAACAGGCGAGCCAACCGCTAATTTCTTCGGGGCCAATGCGCGCGGGGAGGTGCCGGCGGCGAAGCATCGGGGGACCGCGCTTTTCGGTGAACAGAGGCGGTCCGCCGAGCCATCCGCTAAGATATTCAAACAATTTCAATTCACTGTTCACAAGGCTGGGCGGATGGATGGCCCGACAGGCGGTGGCATCCGGGCGGGTGTCCATCAATTGGTAGAACCGCTTCGTCAGTTGGCGAATTCCGGCGGCCCCACCGATCCGGTCATACGGTGATTTTTGTACAGTCATGGATTCAGCCTGACAATGTCAGTCGTGGGAATGAACGCGAACTCGGATTTCTGCCATGAGATCAATTTCCCAAGTAAATCCAATGATACATCACTTGTTCCCAGGCGTCGTCCAGCCCCATTTACCGAAGATCCGCGAGCCTTCGCCCGATGCCAGAAATGCGGCGAATGCTTTGGCTTGCGGATTGGCGTCACCCCTTTGCGTCAACGCAACGCCCGTATCGCGGAAGATGCGATAATTCGGCTCGATGGCGACCTGATCGGCGATCGTCGGATTGGCGACCTGCCAGATGTTCCAGATCAACCAGGCGTCAAAGGTCGCGTCGGCCGTCCAGGTCTGCTTGGCATCAGCACTGGTGGCAGCGAATTGTCCAATGTTAGCCCGAAGCGCTTTCACGGATGCGATATCGCCGATCCGTCCGGCAATGTCTTCCCATAATCCGCCCTGACCGGAACCGTTGACGACGAGGATTTTGTGGCCTGGCTTCATCAGGTCCGCGAGGCCGGTTATGTGACCCGGATTACCAGGACGCACGAGGATTGCAGAGGGACGCAAGTAGAGCGGCGTCACCGTTTGGGCATCGATCTGCCCTCCGAACGCTGTGATGAAGTCCGACATCATGCTCTCCGAACCGCTGTATATGACGTCGGCATTCACCTTCGCCTGATCCAGCCATTTCCCGGTCGGGCCAGCCGTGACCTGAACCTCCATGCCGTGGATTTTGCCGAACACTTCAGCGGCTTCCTTCATGGCAGGATACGGGCCACCCGGTCCGTAGACGTGCAGAGGCTCTGCTGCCGAGGCGGTGGAGAGGCTGGCGAGACCGACAATGAAGCCGAGGGCCGTGTGCGAAAGGGACATTGGCTGGTTCCAGTTTGTTTTAGTCATCATCACAGGGAAGAACAGAGCGTGGCAGGTCGAGATCGCTGGCCAGGGAATGGCGTTCGGTGGCGCGACCTCGAGTGGAGGCATGAGGCCGCACTCGATCAGCGATTTAGCAACAGCCGCAGCGGAAAGGCGACCGTGGCCAGGGCCAAAACACCAACTAGCCATAGCGCTGCAAACCATAGGATCCGCCGGATCGTGGATGATTCGCCACTCAATGGTAATGCGCTCCCGGCCGTACTTTGCCTCGGAACACCCAATACGCGTAACCCGTATAGGCCAATATCATCGGCACCAGAACCACCGCGCCGACCAACAGGAAGGCCTGGCTCTCGGGCGGGGCGGCGGCATCCCAGATGGTGATGGACGGCGGCACGATCGCCGGAAAGATGCTGATGCCGAGCCCCACGAAGCACAGCACGAACCAGCCTAGCGCGCACAGGAACGGGGATGCCTCCTCGCGCCGCTTTAGCCCGCGCCAGAACCGCCAGGCTAGCAAGGCGACCAGCACCGGCACCGGGCTGGTCAGCACGATGCCCGGCCAGCCGAACCAGCGGGCCTGGAAGGCCGGGTTCAACATTGGCGTCCACAGACTGACAACGCCGATCAGCCCGAGCGTGGTACCACCCAAGGTGCGTGCGTAGCCGCGGCAGCGCTCCTGCAATTCGCCCTCGGTACGCCAGATCAGCCATGTCGCGCCGAGCAATGCGTAGCCCACCACCAGGGCGATCCCGCAAAGGATCGAGAACCCGGTGAGCCAGTCCCACCATCCACCGGCATAGGCGCGATCGACGACTTTTACCCCCTGCACTAGGCCGCCTAGCGTTAGACCCTGGCAAAACGCCGCCACGGTGGAGCCTACGCCGAATGCAATGTCCCAGGCCTGGCGCCCACCGCGCGTGGTGGCGCGGAAGCGGAATTCGAAAGCCACACCCCGGAAGACCAGCGCCAGGAGCATACCGATCATGGTGGGGTATAACGCCGGTAAGATGGTGGCGTAGGCCAGCGGGAACACCGCCAACAGGCCACCGCCGCCGAGTACCAGCCAGGTTTCATTGTCGTCCCATACCGGAGCAATGGAGTTCACCATCACGTCGCGGTCTTCGTCGTGGTGTTCGATGGCGAAGAGAATGCCGCAGCCGAGATCGAAGCCGTCAAGCAGGACGTAGGCCAGTACAGCGACGGCGATCAGTCCAGCCCAGACCATGGGCAGGTCGAGCCAGGGAAGGGTCATCATCGCCTTATTCCCCAGCCACCAGGACCGGCCCCGGCATGATGCCGGAACTACGCGCGGGCATCTGCGGATCTGGACCGGTTTCCCCGGAATGCGGTGGCGCGGCCATGAGTTTCAGCAGGAACAGAACGCCGGAGCCGAACACCAGAAAATAGACCACGGCGAAAGCGGCCAACGAGGCGGCGACGCCGGGAGCGGCGATCGGCGACAGGCTATCGGCGGTGCGCAGCAGGCCGAACACGGTGTAGGGCTGGCGGCCGACCTCGGTGGTCACCCACCCGGCCAACAGGGCGATCAGCCCAGACGGGCCCATCGCAACTACCGCCCAATGCAGCACGCGGCTGTCGTACAGGCGCCGCTTATGGCGCAGCCAAAGGCTGGCCAGGCCGATGCTGAGCATCGCGAAGCCCAGCCCGACCATGACGCGGAATGACCAGAACACCACCAGCGCATTCGGCCGGTCAGCCACTGGCCATGCCTTCAGCCCCTGCACCTCGCCATTCCATTCATGGCGCAGGATCAGCGAGGAGGCGTGCGGGATCTCGATCGCATAGTCGAGATGTTCGGTTTGCATATTGGGAATGCCGAACAAGGCGAGCGGCGCGCCTCTTGTGGTATCGAACAGCCCCTCCATCGCTGCGACCTTGGCGGGTTGGTACTGCAGCGTGTTCAGGCCATGCAAATCGCCCATGCCGATCTGGATCGGAGCGACGATCGCGGCCATCCACATCGACATCGAGAACATCATGCGCGCGGCCGGGTTCTGGCGATCGTGTAGAAGGTGCCAGGCGCCGGTGGCTCCGACGAGGAACGCCACGCTGAGATAGGAGGCCAGAACCATGTGCGGGAAGCGCACGAAGAACGACGGGTTGAACATGATGCGCATCCAACTCGTCGGCAGGAATCGCCCGTCGGCGGCAAGGGTGAAGCCGTCGGGCGTCTGCATCCAGGAGTTCACCGATAGGATCCAGAACGCCGAAAACAGGGTGCCGAAGGCCACGATGCAGGTCGCAAGGAAGTGCAGCCCGCGACCCACCTTGTTCATCCCGAACAACATGATTCCCAGGAAGCCGGCTTCCAGGAAGAAGGCGCTGAGCACCTCGTAGCCCATCAGCGGTCCGATGATCGGGCCGGCCTTGTCGGAGAACACCGCCCAGTTGGTGCCGAACTGGTAGCTCATCACCAGACCCGACACCACACCCATACCGAAGGCCAGCGAGAAGATCTTCAGCCAGTAGCGGAACAGATAGATGTAGACAGCGCGACCTGTGCGAAGCCACAGCCCCTCCAGCACCATCAGATAGCTTGCCAGCCCGATCGACAAGGCTGGAAAGACGATATGGAACATGACCGTGAAAGCGAATTGCGCGCGCGCCAAGGCCAGGGCGTCAAACCCAAACATGAAATCTCCCGCTTACAGCACAAGCACGCAGCGGCGCGCGGCGTTAAAAGCTATGACCCGACCGGATCATACGTCAGGTCGTGCCGCCGCGCTGTGAATATCAGAGGCGATCGTCAGACCTTGCTGGCCGGACAGGTCCGGATACCGAGCAGGCTGTAGGCCGGGCAGAAACTGAAGATCGCCGTAGCGAGCGGGATAACGCCAATCCAGCCCCACGGGGTGTGTGGTCCGACAAAAACCAGGGAAATCAGCACCAGCCCAGCGACGGCCCTGAGAATGCGATCGACTGTTCCGACATTCATGTCACTTGCTCCAATGCGATTGAACCTCCTCATATTGACGATTGGGGTACTGGCGTCTGTGACATGGTCACCGAGGCGCCAGTTGCGATCAATCGGATCGGGCGATCGCGGCAAGCCCTTGGCGATCGAGGATATCGACCTGTCCGCGGGAAAGCCGCAATACCCCCATATGCTCCATGCGCTCGAGGGTGCGGCTGACAACTTCCCGGGCCGTCCCGATTTCCGACGCGAGGCCCTGGTGCGTGGTCGGCACAATGTTATCTGTGTCGCTCATGGCCAAAAGCTTAGCCGCGAGCCGGACATCGACCGGAATATCGCTCAACTCCTCGATGCGCTGCATCAGATCGCCGATGCGAGCAGCGTAACCGGCGAAAACCATGGCCCGGAAGTCCGCAGATCGGTTCATCAGGTCGTTGAAACCCCCAACGGACAGCGCCAGCGCACGAACGCCCACCTCCACGGTGCCGCCCGCGGCATAGGCATCCGACGAAAGGAGGCAGGCGGTCGTCATGATGCAGGTCTCGCCTCCTGCGACCCGGTATAGTAGCATTTCGCGTCCGGACCGGGCGATGCGATAGACTCGTAGGCTGCCGGACAACAGGATCGGGAATTGCGTGCACAGGTCACCCGGGCGAAACAGAACGCTTCCGGCCGGCAATGTCACTTCGATGGCTTGTGCCAGGAGAGACGCGCGGGTTGCGGATGTAAGCCCCAGCAGCGCTACGTCTCGCGAGTTCGCTCGGTTCGGCATGGCTTGCATCTACACGACCCCTTGCTTTGGCCAACGATCCTAGTGACCCAACTTCGGAAAAGCGATCGGGCTCAACTTCGAGACATCAGGTTTGGCCCTGCCGAAATTTCTTGCTTCAGGTCTTGACGATCGTGTCCCGGCCTTTGGTGTAGGAGGCCGCTGACTGGCCTGACGGTTGACCTCTTGAAGACAATGGCGTCCGCCCAGATCGATCCGAGCATCGCTTTCGAATAATCCTCGGAACCTCCTCCATCACTACGTCGCCACGACCGCTTGAATCCGCCCAATGCTGTTCGATCGACCCGCCACGCAGAACAGAAGCGGCACGGCTTTCTGATATTGGTGTCTGGCGAGGGGGAGTGCTTCTACAACGCCGACGCTCGCGTCAGCCATGCAAACCAGGTGGCGCTTACCGGCCAAATCCTGTCCCCGCAACCAAGAATTAGCCCGTTAGATCGTTGATCTAACGGGCTTTCGATTGTCCGGCCGCTGGACAAATTGGTGAAGGCCGGTGGACTGAAAATAGCTGCGTGAATTCTACGACCGAACCCCGTCAGAAATTGGGAGATTACCGGATTACCTGTCATCCAGACAAAACCTAACAAGGAATTCAAGCTCATACCGCCTATCGATGAGATTACCCGCGTCGGCGCCCGATGAAACCCGACGTGGTGCTGCCTGTTCGGCGCGGTGCAGCGTCCCGGCTTGATCCATCTCATTGATCTGTGTTCCAGCCAGGGTGAGCATCGCAGCTCCACCTTTGCGACCAACCGGAGCAGCTTCCCATGGACCAGCAGCGCGCGATCGCGGACGGCAACGAAGCCGTCGCTGCGGTGGCCTACCGTCTGAACGAGGTGATCGCGATCTATCCGATCACTCCTGCCTCGGCTATGGGAGAATGGGCGGATCAGTGGATGTCCGAAGGCCGGCCGAACCTTTGGGGCTCGCTGCCCGACGTCGTCGAGATGCAGAGCGAAGGCGGCGCCGCTGGGGCGTTGCACGGAGCGTTGCAGGCCGGTGCGCTGGGCACGACGTTCACCGCGTCGCAGGGCCTGCTGCTGATGATCCCCAACATGTATAAAATCGCGGGCGAACTGACGCCGGCGGTTATCCATGTCGCCGCCCGTGCGGTCGCTACCCATGCGCTGTCGATCTTTGGCGACCACAGCGACGTTATGGCAACGCGGGCGACCGGTTTTGCGCTGTTCGCCTCCAACTCCGTTCAGGAAGCCTCCGATTTTGCCCTGATCGCCCAGGCGGCCACGCTGGAATCGCGCGTGCCGTTCCTGCATTTTTTCGACGGATTCCGCACCTCGCACGAGGTGATGGCGATCACGCCGCTCTCGGACGACGATCTGCGCGCGACGATCGATCCGCGGACCATCGTCCAGCACCGCGCTCGCGCCCTGACGCCGGATAATCCGGTGCTGCGTGGCACGGCGCAGAACCCGGACGTGTTCTTCCAGTCGCGCGAAGCCGGCAACCCGTTCTACCTAGCCTGCCCCGCCATCCTGCAGCAGGCGATGGACCGCTTCGCCGCCCGCACCGGTCGGCAGTACCGCCTGTTCGACTACGTCGGCGCACCGGATGCCGAGCGGGTGATTGTGCTGATGGGCTCCGGCGCCGGCGCGGCCGAGGAGGCTGTGGAGGTGTTGCTGGCCCGTGGTGAGAAGGTCGGCCTGCTCAAGGTCCGGCTGTTCCGTCCGTTCAGTGCGGGCGCGATACTGGCGGCGCTGCCGGCTACGGTGCGGGCGGTCGCGGTGCTCGACCGCACCAAGGAACCCGGCAGCGTCGGCGAGCCGCTCTACCAGGATGTGCTGACCGCGCTGGTGGAGCAGTTCTCCACCGGAAAGATCGCCAGTCTGCCCCGGGTTATCGGTGGGCGCTACGGTCTGGGGTCGAAGGAGTTCACGCCGGCGATGGTCAAGGCCTGCCTGGACGAGTTGTCCCGTCCGATACCGCGCAACCATTTCACCGTCGGTATACTAGACGACGTCACCCATACCAGCCTCGAGGTCGATCCTGGTTTCACCACCGAGGCGCCAGGCACCGTGCGGGCGCTGTTCTACGGGCTGGGTTCGGATGGTACGGTTGGGGCGAACAAGAACTCGATCAAGATCATCGGCAAGCAAACCGGCATGCATGTGCAGGGCTACTTCGTCTACGATTCGAAGAAGTCCGGCTCGATGACAGTGTCGCATCTTCGCTTCGGCTCCGACCCGATCCGTTCCACCTACCTGATCGGGCGCGCCAATTTCATTGCCTGCCACCGGTTCCAGTTTCTCGACCACATCGACGTGCTGTCCGTCGCCGAGGAGGGGGCAACCTTCCTGCTGAATGCGCCCTATGGTCCGGAGGAGGTTTGGAGCAAGCTGCCGCGCAGCGTTCAGGAAACCATCCAGCACCGGAAGCTGCGCCTGTTCGTCATTGATGCGATGTCGGTGGCGCGCGAGACGGGGATGGGGCGGCAGATCAACACCATCATGCAGGTCTGCTTCTTCGCCATCTCCGGCGTTCTGCCGCCCGATGACGCAATTGCAGCGATCAAGGGCGCCATCGAGGAGAGTTATGGCAAGCGCGGCGCCGCGGCGGTGCAGCGCAATTTCGCGGCGGTCGATCAGACCCTGGTCGCGCTGCACGAGGTTGCGCCTGGTTCCGTGACATCGGCCTTCGATCTGCGCCCGCCCGTTCCGGTGGGGGTGACCGATTTCGTCCGAAACGTCCTAGGCCCGCAGATCGCAGGGCATGGCGACATGCTGCCGGTCAGCGCGATGCCGATCGACGGCACCTATCCCACCGGCACCTCGCAATGGGAGAAGCGCAATATCGCGCCGCAAATTCCGGTATGGGACGAACCATTGTGCATCCAGTGCGGCAAGTGCGTCATCGTCTGCCCGCACTCGGTGATCCGTGCCAAACTGTGCGACGACGCCGCAATGGCGGACGCGCCGTCGAGGTTCAAGTCGATGGCATCGAAATATCCGGAGGTGCAGGGCCCAACCCGCTATCTGCTCCAGATCTCTCCGGACGACTGCACCGGCTGTGGCTTGTGCGTCGAAGCCTGCCCGGCCAAGAGCAAGAGTGTTGCTAAGCACAAGGCGCTCAACATGGCCGACATAGCGCCGCTACTGGCGGAGGAGCGAGCGAACTGGGACTTCTTCGCCGCAATGCCCGAACTCAACCGCTCGACCATTGCGCACGACACGCTGCGCAACACGCAGTTCCTGGAACCTTTGTTCGAATTCTCCGGGGCCTGCTCTGGCTGCGGCGAGACGCCTTACATCAAGTTGCTTACCCAACTGTTCGGCGACCGCCTGCTGATCGCCAATGCCACAGGCTGCTCGTCGATCTATGGCGGCAACCTGCCAACGACGCCCTATACGAAGAATGCCGACGGACGCGGGCCGGCTTGGTCGAACTCCCTGTTCGAGGACAATGCCGAGTTCGGCCTGGGCATGCGCCTGGCGGTGGACAAGCAGCACACCTATGCCTTCGAGTTGGTTCGCCGCCTGGCTCCGGTGATCGGCGAGGATCTGGCGGCGGCGCTGCTCGCAGCGGATGAGATGACCGAACCGGGCATCCAGGCTCAACGCGAACGCGTCGCCGAACTGCAACGGCGGCTGCACGGCGTGGATACGCCGGAAGCGGCCGTGCTGCTGAGCATTGCCGACAAGCTGGTGCGCAAGAGCGTCTGGCTCGTCGGCGGCGATGGTTGGGCCTACGATATCGGCGCGGGCGGTCTGGATCATGTGTTGGGCTCCGGCCGCAACGTCAACGTGCTGGTGTTGGATACCGAAGTCTATTCCAACACCGGCGGGCAGATGTCCAAGGCCACACCGCGTGCCGCCGTCGCCAAGTTCGCGATGGGCGGCAAGCGCACCGGCAAGAAGGACCTGGCGATGGAGGCGATCAGCTACGGTTCGGTCTATGTCGCACGGATCGCCCTGGCGGGCGGCGATGCCCACACGCTCAAGGCGTTTCTGGAGGCGGAATCGTTCAATGGCCCATCGCTGATCATCGCTTACAGTCACTGCATCGCGCATGGCTACGACATGTCATTAGGCCTCGCGCAGCAGAAGGCGGCGGTGCGCTCCGGCTACTGGCCGCTGCTGCGCTATGACCCGCGGCGCCGTGACGATGGACAGAACCCGTTCCAGCTCGACTCCGGCAAGCCGGCGATCCCGTTCCGCGACTATGCCTATCAGGAGGCGCGCTACACGATGCTGATCCGCAGCAACCCCGAGGCGGCGCGCGAATTGCTGGCCCAGGCGGAGCATGACATCCAGCGGCAGTGGGACGTCTATGCGGCCGAGGCCGCACAACCCGGACATCCCAAGAAGCCTGCCGAGGCGGAAGGAGCAAAGCCATGAGCTTGTTGGAGTCCCGCTACCTCGGCCTGCCGCTGAAGTCGCCGCTGGCGGCCTCGTCGTCACCGCTGACAGATTCCGTCGACGGCATCTGCCGGCTGGAGGATCACGGCCTGGCGGCGGTGGTGCTGCCCTCCTTGTTCGAGGAGCAGCTCGAACTAGAAAGCGTGGGCCTGCAGGCGGACCTTTCGCGGGGCAGCAACGGATTTGCCGAGGCGGCCAGCTTCCTGCCGGAACTGGCAACCTATAATCTTGGACCGGATCATTACCTTGAGCTGATCCGCCGCGCCAGGGAAAGGGTCGAGATCCCGGTGATCGCCAGCCTGAACGGGACCTCCCCTGGCGGATGGCTCGACTATGCCAGGTTGATCGAGCAGGCGGGCGCGAGTGCGCTTGAACTCAATCTGTATGCGATCGAAACCGACCCGCTCCGCACCGGAGTGGAGATAGAAACACGGCAGCGCGACATGGTCCGGATGGTGCGCGAGGCGGTGTCGGTACCGCTGTCGGTCAAGTTGTCACCATTTTACAGCAGCATCGCAAACGTGGGTTGTGGCCTGGACGATGCCGGTGCCCAGGGCCTCGTGATGTTCAATCGCTTCTACCAGCCGGATTTCGACATCGTGGAGCGCGAGGTGGTGAATACCCTGGCTCTGAGTCATCCGTCCGAACTACTGGTGCGTCTGCACTGGACGGCAATCCTCAGCGGGCGGGTGCGGGCCGATCTGGCGATCACCGGCGGGGTGCATGAAGCCGAGGACGTGGTGAAATGCGTGATGGCCGGCGCACGTGTCGCCTTCATGGCGAGCGCGCTGCTCAAACACGGGACGGGCCATGCGCGGCGCGTGCTGGCGGAGCTTGCGGACTGGCTGGACGAGCATGAATACGCCTCGGTGGAGCAAATGTGCGGCTGCATGGGCTACACGGCGGTGCCCAATCCGGCGGCATTTTAGCGGGGTAACTACATGAAAATACTTGGCTCCTACACAGCCAGGCGCGATACGCAGGTCTGAAAGCCAAAGTTGGCCCGTACGGCTTCCTTCCACTCGCGTGTGAGGCACGCACCATCAAAGCCCGGGGCCAAACATCGTGATTGGGCCAAATGCGAATGCTCTGAAGGTGGGATCGCTGGTATCCTTTACCCGTAGCCGACGCGTCAGCAGGCCACTCGGAGATGTGTTAACTCTCGGTGGTTTCCCTTCCTCGATTTGAACCTACGCGGAGAGAGGTCGGACAGGCGAGACCAGATCGAACGACGAAAGAAGCCATGTCGACAATCTCATGCCGCGTTGTTCAATGCGCGGGTCACAGCCGCTCGAGCAGACGCATCCAGGACACCTATCAGGCGTCGCAACCGTGAACTCAGCTCGTCCGGCTCCATGGGCGGCGGAGTGGGCAGGCTAATTGAAGCCACCGCTGCGTCGTGCTCGCCCATCGCAGCCCGCGCATTTTCTCTTGCGCAGTTGCGGGCTGCGTCCGCCTGCTGCTCAATCGCCGCGTGGAGGCCAAAGCGCCTGGCGTTAATGGGGTCCGGTGGCGCCTCGCGGTCGGAACGGACTGCCGGTTTCCCCTGGCGTCCATCCAGCATCGGGTCGAAGACGGTGACGATCGGGCCCGAAATCGAAGCGCCATGGTCCCCCGACAAGGCGTCCTCGGCCAAGGCGCTCTTCAAATCATCGGCTATCGGCCTGGCGGTCGCGGCAAGTGCGGCATCTACGCGAACCTCGATCGCAGCTTCGCCGTCAGCGTGCGTTGCGAAACCATCCAAGAAAGTGGTCAGGATGGGACAGGAAGGCGTGAGCGCCCGGCCGGTCTCAGGGTCGGTTTGGTCGTGTCCCCGGTGGTGGTGTAGGAGGCCGCTGACTGGCCTGCCGAAGCAACCGTCGAGAGTCTGGCGTAGGCAGGCCAGTTAGCGGCCACCGCGATGATCTTGGTTAGGGTTGGGTTGTCGAGACCTGCAACCTGAACCTGGAGGATCACCACGATGACCGAAGATAAGATCGCGCTCCGCGCTCTGTTG
>CAINEA010000344.1 GCA_903847525.1 uncultured Acetobacteraceae bacterium
GCCGACGCTCTTGCGCGCGCCGAGGTCGATCACATGCGCGCCGCCGCCGAAGGCATCGAGGCGCGGCTTCGAGCAGGTGTTGGCGTATTCGAAGCCCCAAAGGCCTTTGAGATCGAATTCCTCCGCGCAGAGCAGGACAAACTCGATCACCCGCTCAGGGTCTCCCGAACAGTCGTCGTGAATCCACAGTTCTGATCCGCCTTCCGTCTGGACTGAAAGGTCGAACCCGTCCGAGAGGCGAAGGCCATCTTCGTCCTCGGGCGTGTTGGCGTAGAGGTCGAGTGCGCGCGCAGCGTTCTCGGGTGTGCCGAGGTCGAGCAGGCATGAAAAGTGGGTGAAGTAGTCGGCCATGACTGTCTCCTTAAAATGCGAAAGCCCGGCGCGGGGCCGGGCTTGGGTGGGTTTGGGTGTGGTCGGGATCAGGCGGCGGCGAGACCGTGGATGCGGTCGTCGTCGAACTCGACATCCTCGATGACGGGCTCATGGCCGTCCGGCGCGATCCGGTCGATGTAGGCGATGACGCCTTCCCGTCGCTCGTCGGTGTCGATGTGTTCTGGGAAGGCAGTCGATTCCATTGCGGCGGTCGCGGCTACTTTCGCCTTCTCGACCGCTTCCGCGTCAGACGCAGCTTCGATGGTGACGCTGTCGAAGGCGCGCAGCCAGAAGGCAATCTTGACGACATATTCGGTCATGACGCGCCTCCTTCGTCGTCTGGATCGCGTGCGCCTGAGAGGATCGCCTCGGCCTTCGTGATCGCGGCGTGGCACCGCTGTCGCCAGAACGGCTCGTCAGCCAGGCCGCCATCGGGCGGGAGCGCGAAGACCTTGAGCAGTCCAAGCAGAACCTCGAAGTGCTCGGCCTTACGCTGAAGGGACTCGCCGAAATGCGATGGGATCGAAAGCGCCGGCACGCTGTAGGGCGTGACGTCGCCCGGCCAGACGCCGGTCACATAGGTCTCGCCGGCGGATTCGTAGTCCTCCTTCTGCCCCTCCCAGTCATCGTCTTCGATGGCGAGGCGGCAGGCTTCGGCCAGCCTGTCGGCACGGTAGCTGCGCTGGCGATAGATCGGAATGCGGTAGGTGGATTCGACGGTGAACGTGGTCATGACGGTCTCCAGACATGCGAAAGCCCGGCAAGGCCCGGCTCAGGTAAACGGAACGAAGGTGGTTGCCGCTAGGGATGCTGCGGCGGCTTGATCTCGGCGGCGTTTGCGTCGGATGCGGCGAAGGGATCGACCAGCTTGTGGATTGGCTGCGCGCGGCCCATCCACGGCTCGGGGCGAATGCAGCGCACCCAGTCGGCGAAGCTCGGGATGAAACCGAGATCCTCGATCACATGCTGCTCGCCGATAAGCCGCACCGGAACGACGCGGCCCGTCGAGACGGTGATCGTCGGACCAAAGAAGCGCTCGAGCATGAAGATGCCCTCGGCGTGATGCCTGAGCGCACGATGCCGGAAGTCGGCGGTGATCGCCTTCGACTCATCGAACCACTGGTGCAGCGGCAGATAGTCTTCCGCGACGCCGCCCCATTTCCTCACCGACGAGAGGGCGTGGTGATAGCAGTGTCCCATGACCGCCTCCTCAGAAGGCGTGGGTGTAGTTTTCGGACGCGGTGTAGCGCTCGTTGTAGTCGAGCGTGATCACCCCATCCGCGACATCGAAGATGACGTCGCCGTAAGCACCGTCGCTGTTCTCCCAGCCGCAATGGGTCTTTTCGAGAACGTCGTAGGCCAGGCTCTCGACGACGGCGGCGATACCGGCGGACGAACGCCTTGGTTCGGCTTGATCCCAGATGGCCTCGGAGAATTCGATGGCTGCGCCAGGCATGGCGACCTGATCGGCGCCAGCCTGAACTTCGACATTCTCGATCTGACCGGAATCGCCATAGCCGTCGAAGCTGACGACGACACGCGTGACGCCGGCGAGCGCCAGCGCATTGAGCAACGCGCTCTTGTTGAGGGTGAACAGTTCGGCTTCGAGCTTGGCTTGGGCGACCGCCTTCATCTCCCAGTCGGAGAGCGGCGCAACGGGCTCGGGGATAGTAGCGGGTGTGTCGGTCATGAGGGTCTCCTGAAACGAAAATGCCCGGCACGATGGCCGGGCGGTCGGGTCGGCTGAAAAGGGGAAAGGGGCGCGGGACGGCCGAAGCCGCCCCGCACGCGAGCTATTCGGCCGCGATCATCTGCGGCACGTCGGCTTCCGCTTCCTCGTCGTCGCCGGCGAGGAATTCCGGCAGCGCTTCGCCGTCGTCATCGGCTTCGGTGGCTTCGACTGGCGCGTCGTCCACGGCGGCGATCCGCAGCGGCTCCGGCAGCCAGCCCGTATCGGCCAGGAGCCGTTCGGCCTCCTTAGCCATGTCGCCCTTCTTCAAGTGGTCGATGAGTTGAGCCGCCCGCTCGCCGGCGCCTTCCTGCACCGCCTCAAGGATGCGGCGCTTCGGCACCCGGCCGAGATAGTTCTCGACGGTCGGACGCCAGCCGGCCTGTACCATGTCGAGATCGACGGCCTGGGCTAGGCGATCGGCCTCGGCGATGCGCTGCTCGACCGTGTGGCACGAGATGCCCGCGCCGTAGCGGTCGCCCTTCTCGTAGAGCGCATTGACGCCGAAGGAGGCACAATGGGCGAAGAGCGTTGCCTGCTCCTCGCCGGTGAGGGTGGTGAGCCAGTCCCAGAGATCGGCTTTGTCCTTGGGCAGCCGCTCTTCCCAAGCCTTGTGGCGCGCATCGATCGCCTTGGCTGCGGGCGTGTCCTTCAGCCCCTGGGCCTGCACCGGGAAGCTGGCGCTGCGCACCGACACCTCCATCGCCGTCCCGTAGGAGAAGTAACGGGAGAAGACGTCGAGGCAGAACTTGTGCAGAACGGCCTGGAACGCGACGACGGCCGTGGTCGCAAGCTTGTCGCGCAGCGCCAGCGTCCGCTCTGCGGTCAGCTCTGTCACGAGGCGATCCGGGAGCGGCTTCAGGTCCTCGTCGTCCTCATCCTCCGGTCCGGCGACCTGCCCGCCGATGGTGATGACGGCGCGCTGAACCACGGGCGCGCCCGGTTCGATGTGGTCCGCTCCAGCCGCCGCGGGATCGGCCTCGCCGTCCTGCTCCGGCTCGTCCACGGGCGCCTCGTCCTGCGGCCGGACGTGGCCGCGATCGACCGATAGAGCGCCTTCGGCATCGATGCTGACGAAGACGCCAGCGCGGGCAATGTCGGCCGGATCATAAGTGACGGGCCGATCGTCCAAGGCGGCGAGCGCCGCCTCGATCTCGCCGAGGCGTTCGTCCACTTCGTCCGGCAGCTCGTCGGCGCCGTCATTCTCCTCCTCCAGTTTAACGTATTCGGCCTTCAGCGCGTCGATCGTCGCCTGCTCCTCGCTGGTGAGATCGGTGGCGACGCCCTCCAGTTCGCGCAGGCCGTGGGTGTGGCCGTAGGGGAAGTCGATGGCGACCTCGATCCACTTCCACCCCTCGGCAGCGACCGTCTCCGCCTCGGCCTTCAGTTTCTCGGCGACCATGCCGTCGAGCAGCGCGATGTCTTCGAGCCAGCCCCCATCGTCGGACTGGAACAGGTCGCGCAGCACCACGCCGCCGGCCGCCTCATAGGCGTCGAGGCCGACGAACACTGCACGCCGGTCGGAGGCGCGCACCGCCTTCTCCGTCAGCATGCGGCGGATCTGATAGGGCTCCTTCTGCCAAGAGCCTGAGATCGCCCGCCAGACCTGCTCCTGGCGTGCATGGTCGGCCGTGACAGTGAAGGCCATGAGCTGCTCGAGCGACATGCCGTCCTCGGCGTAGATATCGAGCAGGGTCGGTGCGACCGACGCCAAGCGCAGGCGCTGCTTCACGACGTTCACACCGACGAAGAACGCCGCCGCGATGTCCTCCTCAGAGCGCCCCTTCTCGCGCAGGGCCTGGAAGGCGCGGAACTGGTCGAGCGGATGCAGCGGCGCACGCTGGATGTTCTCGGCCAGGGAGTCATCCTCGCCGAGGATGTCGGTGCCGGGATCGCGGACCACGCACGGAACCGGCGCGGTCTTCGCCAGGCGCTTCTGCTTCACCAGGAGCTCGAGCGCGCGGTAACGCCGGCCGCCAGCCGGGATCTCGAACATGCCGGTCTCGGCGCCCTCGGCGTCGAGGACCGGCCGGACGTTCAGGCCCTGGAGCAGCGTGCGCCGGGCGATGTCCTCGGCCAGCTCCTCGATCGAGACGCCGGCCTTCACACGCCGGACATTGGACTGGCTGAGCACCAGCTTGTTGAAGGGAATGTCGCGCGAGGACGACAGGGTGATCTTCTGAACTGCAGTAGCCATGGGGTAGTCTCCGCGGCGGGCGGCCAAGAGACTCTCTCTCGACCTCCAACCCGCCACGAAAACCGGCGCAGCCCTCTTCCTCTCGGGGCCGTCGGCTGCCACCTCGGTGGCGGCCTATGCTACGATCCGGAGCAAGGGGGACAGACGTCACAGCATGCGCGGCAACGAGACACGCAATCAGCACTTCGTGCCGCAGGTTGAGCAGAAGCTAAACGCGAGCAACCCGGACAGCACCAGCGGCAAGTTCCGAATCTATTCGTTTCGTATCACGGATCGAGAGGCTTACCGGATTGAGCTGGAGGCTCCCCGCGGGCGTGCAATCGCATCGGCCTTGTCTATGCTGGACCTCTTCAGCTTCGACGTGCCCGGAGGTGGCCCGCTGCGCATGAACCTCGAGGCGCTGTTCCACAAGTACGAAGCGAACGTCGCGATCCATACCAAAGACCTGCTAGAGAAGCTGGCGGCGGGCAGCGCAGACATCAAGACCGAGCTCATCGACCTGTTCACCGCGAAGCTGCTGAATTTCGTTCGCAATCCCTTCTGCATCCAGAAGGTGTTGAACAGCTTTCCCGGCGTTGGACTGTACGAGCCAACCGACCCGGAGCTCCTCGCTGTCTATCGACTGATCATCAACGGACAAAAGCCGCATCAGGCTCACCTGTGCCGGCAACTCGACGTATCGCAGGAGACCTATGTCGAGTGGCTCCGGCTGATCTTCGTTCTGTTGATGCAGACCGGGGATGTCCGGCCGAACCTGTTCGAAGGCATGATCAAGGGGCTGTTTGAGGCGCGCGACACGCAGGCCGCTGCCTTTGTCTGGACTTACGACCAAGACGTCTGCCTGCTCTCGGATCGAAGCTATTGTCAGCCCATTCCAGATGGCCCGCACATGGCGATGTCCTTCAATCTGTGCGCCACCGCCTTCGTGGACTATATTTTCGCCGACGCCGCGAGCTTGGTCGAAGGCCGCGCCGCGCCGGCGTTTGTAGCGCATGCGCTAGCCGCCTGGCGGCAGCGGCCGCAGGCCACGATCAATGTGACGGTGACGAAGAACAACCAGCCAATGCTGGCCCGCTACAATCGGCGCGTCGTCGAGCAGGCTCGGGAACGAGTCTATTGCGCGGCGAAGACAGGCATCGTGCTGACGTAGGTTGTCACCGTTATTCCGATCAGGCCGCTTGCTGGGCGACCGCGGAGGGCGCCTCGCCGTCGGGATCGAGGAAGCCGAGAATCCAGTCAGCCGCCTTGCTGGCCTGGGACGCCGCGCGCACAACGGCGCGGTTGTCCTCGCGCAGCACCTCGAGCCAGGAGCCGATATAGTCCGCATGGCGTACAGTCGGGACGATGCCGAGCGAGGCGCAGCAGAAGGCGGCGTTCATCTCGGCGACGTATCCATACGGGAGCCATGTCTCACCAGGTCGCAAAAGCGACCAAGCCGCTGATCTTGCAACGGCTCTTTTGCGGGGGACCGAGTGAGACACTTTCGGCGTTCGCTGGCGGCTCATGCGGCC
>CAINEA010000345.1 GCA_903847525.1 uncultured Acetobacteraceae bacterium
AGCCAGCTTGTGCAGGACGCCATTTTAAAACCACTCCGGTTCGTTATCTTCTAGTGATGGTATGAAAACTACAACGGATACGCATTAATCTACGATGCCAGATAACACTCTTCAACAATGTCTATATGTATCTATATGTAGGAACGTTGGCCAGGTGTCAAACCCAATGTATCGAGAGCAGGCAGATGTCAGACCAGCAGGACACGCCACCATCGCGGCTTAATTTTGGGGCCGCTCCCGCAACGCCGCCTGCACCGCCGTATCCAGCGCACTGAGAAACTTCGACCGGTCGGCCTTGGTCAGCGGCGCCGGCCCACCCGTGTTCATGCCGATTTCCCGCATATGCTGGGACACCGCCCGCCCGGCCAATGCATTGCCGATATTGTCCGTCGTCCAGTTCCGTCCCGATGGCGACAGCGCCCGCCCGCCCGCCGCCAGGCAACGCGACGCCAGTGGAATGTCGGAGGTCACGCAAACATCCGTCTTGGTGATGCGCTCGGCGATCCAGTCATCCGCGACATCCGCGCCGGCGCCTACCGTAACCATGCGTATCTTCGGATTGGCCGGCGGACGGATCGGGCGGGACCCATTGGACACCACATACACGACCAGCCCCAGCCGCTCGGCGACCCGATACACCTCGTCGCGCACCGGACAGGCATCACCGTCTACAAAGATTTCCGTCATTTCCTGGCGATGGGGCTATGCATCACGAAAGCGGTTTCACCGGTTGTGATGTTGAGATCGATCTCGTCCTTGAGGTTCCATTGGAATGTCGCCAATCCGATCACCGGCAGGCCGCCGCTTGTCTGGGGCGGTCCGTATTTCCTGATCAGCCAGTCCTTCAACTGGTCATTCTGCTCGTGGTTCATGACGGAATAGAAGACCATGACCAATCCCCCATGCTCGGTGTCAAAGCGAAAGTTGACGTTGAGCTTCAGGGGTTCATCGGTATAGCTCCCCTCGGCGCCATTTTCCTGTTTAAGCTCGTCTATCCGCTGGCGTTTTCCGGCGGCGACAACCTGCACCAGCCCGTGCGAAGCGGCTGCGACCTGCTCGGGGGTCATGCCCCATTTCGTGTATTCCCAATCGGCGACGGCCGCTTGCAAGGGCAGGGCGCATGTCAGCAGGCCCAGCCCGAGCGCAATCATATACCGGGGGTTGATCATCACGGTCGCCCTTCGAAATATCGCATGAACTATGCCGCGCGGCCCGGTCCAGGCGCAAATGGCCCCCCCGGGGTCATCGACGGGGTCATCGACGGGGCCATCGCCGGGGCGGGGCGCCCGGTTGGCGTGGCCCGCAAGCTGGGCTTCACTGGGCGGCACGGCAAGCAACAAAATCAGGGGGAAATCATGGAATTCGAACAGATCACCTACGAGGTGCAGGGCACCACCGCCATCGTCACGCTCAACCGGCCGGAGCGTCGCAACGCCCTCAGCGCCCAGATCCACCGTGAACTGCACGCCGCCCTGCTGGAAGCCGACGAGCATAACGGCGTGCATTGCGTGGTCCTGCGCGGCGCCGGCCCGCATTTCTGCGCCGGGGCCGATCTGTCCGAATACAGCGCCAGCAAGGGCCCCGATTACCGCGGCCGGGAGGAAATCGACGACGACATCTGGCGCCTCGAACAGGGCCAGCGGCTGCGCATGCAGATATTCGACATGCACAAGCCGGTCATCGCCCAGATCCACGGCACCTGCATCGGCGTCGGCACCGACCTGATGCTCCTGTGCGACATCGTCATGGTCGCCGACGACGCCCGCATCGGCTTTCCCCCGGTGCGCGACCTCGGCACCCCACCCAGCCATCTCTGGCTGTACCACGCCGGCCCGCAATGGGCGAAGCGCCTGCTACTGACCGGCGACAGCGTCACCGGCAAGGACGCGGTGGAGATCGGCATCGCCCTGAAATGCTTCCCCGCCGACCAGCTGGCCGAAGAGGTGATGCGCCTGGCCGACCGCATGGGTCTGGTCGATCCGCATCTGCTCTCGGCCAACAAGCGGCTGGTCAATCTCGGCCTGGAACTCATGGGTGCCCGCACGATCCAGCGCATCGCCGCCGAGGTGGACGCCCGCGGCCACAACGCCCCGATGGCGCGCGCCTTCAAGAAGACCATGCGCGAGGAAGGGGTGAAGTCCGCTTTCACCAAGCGCGATTCCCTGTTCGGCAAAGGCTACGTCAACGTCAAAGGCCGGGATCCCGATTAACCCAAGCCGCCGGTGCGCGTGCGTGCCACCCGCGCGTCGGCCAGGGCTTGCCGGTTTCGCCAACCGGGGTACGATCCCCTCCGAACCGCGGCAGATCCATGTCCGCGGCCTTGAAGGGGAAGAAGCATGACCATCCGTTTCGATGATCGCGTCGCCATCGTCACCGGCGCCGGTGCCGGGCTTGGCCGCCAACATGCCCTGCTGCTCGCCAGCCGTGGCGCCAAGGTGGTCGTGAACGACCCGGGCGGCTCGGTCGAGGGCGTCGGCGGCGCCAACGCCGTGGCCGACGCCGTGGTCGCCGAGATCAAGGCCGCCGGCGGCCAGGCCGTCGCCAGCTACGCCTCCGTCGCCGACGAGAAGGCCGCCCAGACCATCGTCGACACCGCGATGAACGCCTTCGGCCGCCTGGACATCCTGGTCGCCAACGCCGGCGTGCTCCGCGACAAGGCCTTCAACAACATGTCGATGGAAGACTTCGAGTTCGTGATGAAGGTCCACCTCATGGGCACCGTCTATTGCACCAAGGCCGCCTGGCCGATCATGCGCGAGCGCAAATACGGCCGCATCGTCGTCACCACTTCCGGCTCCGGCACCGTCGGCAATTTCGGCCAGGCCAACTATGGCGCCGCGAAGATGGCGCTGAACGGCTTCATCAACGTGATGCGCACCGAGGGCGCCAAATACAACATCATGCTGAACGCCATCTCCCCCTCCGCCCGCACCCGAATGACCGAAACGCTGCTGCCGGAATGGGTGCTGAACTTCATGCGCCCCGAACTGGTCTCCCCCGCCGTCGCCTACATGGCCAGCGAGCAGTGCACCATGTCCGGCGAGATCATCTCCGCCACCGCCGGCAGCTTCAGCCGGGTGAAGTACATCCAAAGCGAGGGCGTGCAGTTCGATCCCGACCAGCCCGTCACGCCGGAGATGTTCGAGGACAACTTCGACAAGATCATGGATATCGGCACCCCCCAGCCGCATGGTATGAGCCTGCAGCGGCTGGAAGCCCGGCTGCGCGCGATGGGCAAGCTGAAATAGCCCAGCCCGCAAAGCCTGCCGCCACCCGGCGGCGGGCCCGCGCTTGAACCGTTGAATATCCCCTTCCGCTGCGCCGCGCGGCGGAAGGTGGAGCGAGGATGCGTGAGCGGTTCAGAGAAGCCCCCGGCCGAAGACCCGATCCGCGGCATCCTGCTGACCTTGGGTGCCACGATCCTGTTCACGGTGTCGGACACGCTGGCCAAGTTCCTCAGCACCGAACTGCCGGTCGTGCAGATCTCCTGGATCCGCTACGTGATCTTCGTGGGCTTCGCCGCCGCTTTGTCCTGGCGCGCCAGCTCGCACGACAAGACCCGGATGCTGGCGGTCAAAAGCCGTCCCCTGCAGATCGCCCGGGGCCTTTGCCTGGTCGGCTCCGGCCTGTTCTTCATCCTCGGCGTGCGCCAGATGGCGATCGCGGAGGCAATCGCCATCAGCTTCATCGCGCCGCTGCTGATCACCGTGATGTCCATTCCCATCCTCGGCGAAACGGTCGGCATCCGCCGTTGGATCGCGGTGGCGTCAGGCATGCTCGGCGTGCTGATCGTGGTGCGTCCCGGCACCGCCGGTTTCCAGCCGGCCGCCCTGTTCGGCCTTGCCTCGGCCCTGTGCTGGTCCACCGGCCTGGTGATCACCCGCAAGATCGCCAACACCGAACGCGCCTCCACCACGCTCCTCTGGTCCGCCGGCGTCGGCCTGCTGATCCTGACAATCCTGCTGCCGTTCAACTACGCATGGCCCACCTTGCCGCAATTCGCCTTGACGCTCACCCTGGGCTGCTGCGCCTCGGGCGGGCAATGGATGGTGGTACTGGCCCACCGCCAGGCCCCGGCCTCGGTGCTGGCGCCGTTCACCTATATCCAGCTGCCCTGGTCGGTGCTGGCCGGGTATGTGGTGTTCTCGGCCATGCCCGATCGCTGGATGCTGCTGGGCGCGGTCATCATCATCGCCAGCGGTTTGTACACCGCCCACCGCGAACGGGTGCAGGCGGCGGAAAGGCGGCTGTCCCTTTGAGCAGTTAACCCGCCAACACGACGCACGGCGCCCGCCTTATTTTGGGTCCTTTCGTCGAAATGTCAGGGTTGGCCGGCTGCGGACCCTATCGAGGCCCTGGACGAGACCGGATTCCATTCCGCAAAATGCGGCCCGGCCATTCGGTGATCGAACGGTCAGTGACACCGCCGGAGGCATCCATGACAACCGGGACCACCGCGAAACCCTCTCTGCATCAGCGCGCCAAGAACGAGCTGAAGGAATTCGCGATCATCGCCCTCTACCTCTACGTCACCCTCGGCGCGATCATGCTCATGAAGACGGCCGTGCTGCACGCCCATGGCGTCGACTTCAGCCCCGTGGGCATCGCGGCGGTGAAGGCCGCGGTACTGGCCAAGTTCATGCTGATCGGCAAAGCCATGAAGATCGGCGAGGGCACCAGCGACAACCCACTGATCTGGCCCACTCTGTATCGATCGGCCGCCTTCCTGCTGCTGCTGATCGTCATGACCCTGCTCGAGGAAGCCATCGTCGGCCTGTTCCATCACCGCTCGATCGCCGAGTCCCTAGGCGATCTCGTCGGCATCCATTTGCAGGAGACGCTGGCGGGATATGTCCTCACGCTATTGGTGCTGATCCCGTTCTTCGCCTTCCGCGTGCTGGACGAAGCACTCGGCGAAGGCACGCTGGCGCGGATGTTCTTCGTCGAACGGGGATCGGTTCAGCAAAAATAGCGCGCAGGATGGGTGCGGCCCATTCCCCGCTAACCGAGACGCTCCCCGATCGAGACCGGCAACGCGGCGCCCGCCCATCCGGCTGCGTGCCGAGGCGTCGCAACCGGCCTACTCGCCCGACCGGCCAAACAGGCAGCGCTCTCAAAACCCCGTCCGCTACCCCCATCCCCGTCATGGCCGGCCTTGTTCCGGCCATCCACGCCTTCGACGCCCCCGCCGCTGCCAGGCCCATCCGAGGCAAACTGTCTCTCCACCGTCTCAGAAATCACAGCGTGGGATTCCGTCTCACAATCAGCAACGCCCTCCACGGTTTCCAGCGCCCCACGCATCATCCCCACCGCGCTATGCTCCTCCCACTCCGCCCGACTCGCCGCCTGCTCGTCCCGCCTGCGCCGCTCCTTCTGCATTTGCCGCAACTCCCGCAGCGCCGCCCGCGACTCCCGCATCAGGCTCCCCGACTGAGCCAGGCATTTGCGCGCCCACCCCGTATCCGCCCGCCGCTCCGCCGCCAGCACCTGGCAATCCCGCGCCCAGGCATCGGCCGAGGCGAACTGCGCCGCCAGCCGCCCCTCCGCCACCGTCACCGGCAGCAGCGAAGCCACCGTCGCCATCGCCGCCCGGTCCCGCCGCTCCACCTCCGCCGGATCGTCGGTCAATGGCGGCGGCAGCGACCGGCGCAGCATCCAAAGAATTTCGAAAAACGCCTCCCGCGGCAGCAGCTGCGAGAGGTCGGGCAGGGGATCGGGGCATATATCCATGCCGGCCAGCATACAGTTATTTAATATGACTTTCAATGTTAATTTGAAAGACTAGAATGAGGCCCCATAGCAAACAAAGTAGGGTGCCAATGCCGCTTGGCATTGCACCATCGCGCTACATCACGAAGCAGGATGGATGAAACCCATCACCGGCCAACAGCCCGGCCAACCACAGCGCCCCATCATCGCGATGCACAACCCCGCGCTCCCGCATCTCACTCGTGCTAACGAGGCCGACTGAAGCACGCCGCATCAGGCACATCCGGGACCATTGCCATGTCAACCCTCCTTTGGGCCTCCATCCTGCTCTGCCTGATCGCCGGAAGCGCGATCGACAAGGGCAATGTCTGCCTCGTCCGCGCGGCCCGGCATCTGGCCCAGGGCAGGCCGGCCATCGCCATCGGCATCCTGATGCTGACCGCCTCCGCCAGCGTGGTGTTCTATCTCAACACCCTGTTCGACCTGCACCACCGGCCGGTCATTTGGTCCTACCCCGCCCTGCTGACCCTGGCCGGCGCGGTCATCTACGCGCTCGGATCGCTGCTGAACGGCGCCTGCGCCGTCGGCACGGTCGGACGCGTGGCCCGCGGCGACATCGGCCACCTCGCCACGATCGCCGGAGGCCTCGCGGTCGCCTGGCTGCTGCCACACACGCCGATCATCCACCAGACACCGGACCTCGCCATCGCCAGCGGCGCGAACTGGCTGCTGCTCGTGCTGGCGTTCACCGCCGCGATCATGCTGCTGGGCCGCAAATACCTGCCCGACGCGCGGCTCGCCTCCTACATGGCCCTCGGCTTTACCGCCGCGGTCATCACGGACTGGCAAGGCAACTGGACCTGGCTGGGCGTCCTGCAGCAGATCCAGTCTGGCCTGCCCATCCAATACTCGGCCCTCGCCTGCATCGCCGCCGTGCTCATCGGCGCCGCCCTGACCGCCGCGTTCCGCAAAAAATTCCGCCTGATCCGACCGGACCCGAAAGCCATGCTGCGCGAAGCCGCCGGCGGCGCCCTGATGGCTGCCGGCGCCATCCTCATCCCCGGCGCGAACGACGCCCTGTCCGTCTACCTCGTCCCCAGCGGCAGCCCGCACGCAATCGTCGGCTATGCCGTCATGTTCGCGGTGATGGTGTTGGTAGCACGGATGAAACCAATCTTCCGGCGGCGATAGCTATCCGTCTCCAAGACTAATCGCTAGTCAAAAGGCCGATGAAATTGCATGATTCAGATGCGGAAAAAATCTATTCTGCGGGCATGCCGGTGCGGTGCAAGCCTTCAAGCAATTTCGGATTCGAGGCGAGATAGGGATTTTTCTGGACCTCGACTATGCGGCGCAAGGCCGGCTTCATGGCGAGGAACTTCTGCAAGTCCGCACGCGCCAGCGCATCCTGTCCGTTCATGGCTTCGGCGGCGATCAGCGTCAGCCAGCAGAATTCGCCGTTTTGCGTGCCCTCGATCGAAGAAGCCTTGATTGCCAGCCGGGCTTCCGCAATCGCCTCCGCGAAGCGGTCGTTCGCGAGCATTCCAAATGCGATGCCCGCGTCTACTCCCGGATTTACGGAGTCCGTGTCCGCCATAAGCTGCCGTGCGGTTAAGAAGGTCTCCAACGCCTCCTTGTACTGCCCCTGCATCAGCAGAACCGTGCCGAGGTCGCGGAGTTTGTAGCCGTTTGTCGGATCCAGATCGGTTGACCTCCGCAGCAGCGCATAAGCCCCGTCCAGGTCGCCTTGGAAGCGCAGCACATTCCCTTTGATTCTCATGGCCTGAGAATGATCGGGTCGGAGAAAAAGGATCCTGTCCGTTGCCTTCCTCGCTTGCGCCAGATCGGCCGCGGGGTCGGACGAAAAGCCGTCGCGGACAAGGTTCGCATGCAAGCGGGCGTCATCACTGAGTGCCCAGATGTAATCGGGATCGAGGACCAGCGCCCGTTCGATCAGCGCGATCTGCGTCAGCGTGGCTGCCTTGGATCCCTGTTGCAGGGCTGTCACCGCGGAGGCGATCATCAGATCGCGCTTGTCCAGGCTGTTGGGATGCTCGCGCGCGGCGCGCTCCGCCTCAGCGTCGACTACCGCCTGATTGATATTGCTGATTACGGTCGCAATGACGATCCGTCGTGCGTCCGGGGTGTCCGGGCGATCGTATTGATGCGACCACACCGGCCGTTCGCCGGCGATTTCGTACAGCGTTACCGCCACGATCAGGCGCCCCTCCTGCCGGCGCGCATTGCCGCTGAGCGCGAAGTGCACGTCGTGGTCGCGCCCAAGCGCGCGCAGGTCCATCGTCTTTCCGAGATATGCCGCGGCGGTTTGAAGGGGGACGATCTGATTGCCGCGATCACGGGCGAGGCGATCCGTCACGTCTCGGGTGAAACCGGCGGCGATGCCGTCTTGCGCGGGGTCGCCGCTGCTGTTCTCGAACGGCAGCACGATGGCCGATTGACGCCGATCCTGTGGGGAATAGGCCTCCGGCCTGACCACGAAGGGCGCTGCCGAGACGACGGCCGGCGGCGCGGCTCTGTCGTGCAGCATCCACCAACTCCCAACCGCCAGGATCGCCGCCAGAACGACGCCGCCGGCCATCGTCGTGCCGATCCAGCGGCTGCGCGCAGGTACTTCAGGTGGCTCCGGCTGCGGCAGCGCCCCCTCGGGAAGTGCGGCAATGTCTTTCGCTGTCAACCCGAACACGCCGACGGCCCGGGCGATGTTCTTGACCGTCTGTTCACCCAAATCGGCAAAGGCCAGCGACAGCTTGTCGCGCACCTGTTCGTTGGCTGCGCGCGAGATGCAGACACCGCCCGGCTCGCACAGGGCCTCCAGCCGGGCAGCGACATTCACGCCGTCGCCAAAGATGTCGCCGCCATCGATGATGACATCGCCGATGTTGATGCCAATCCGGAACTCTATCCGGTGGTCCTCGGGGATTCTGGCGTTCGCTGTCAGCATGGCGCGCTGGATCGCTACGGCGCCGGTGACTGCGTCCACGACGCTGGCAAATTCCACCAGCAACCCGTCTCCAGCGGTATGCACAATCCGGCCATGGTGCCGCGCGATGGCTGGGTCGACACGCTCGCGCCGGTGCGCCTGTAGCGCCGCATGGGTGCCAACGTCGTCAATGCCCATGAGCCGGCTGTAGCCGGCGACGTCCGCCGCCAGGATGGCCGCCAGCCGACGTTCGGTCCTAGGCGATGTTGTGGCCTGCGTCATGGCGCGGATCACTTGTCCAGCTTTGCATGCCCGCCATTAGTGCCATATCCAGATCGATTAGAACAGCGATGATCGGTTTCGCTAAACATACCTCCTCGGCAATCCCTCCGCTTCCTGCCGATATTTATGGATTGTTCCCGATCGCTGCGCGCCTAAGCGGACCAAATTCTCCGGCCGCTTCTCCTCCAGCAAGCTGCAGGATGGGGTTCCACTTGGAACTGCACCACCTTGCTCGGAAGCTCCGCAACGTTTCAGTCGCCCAAACCCGGCTGTTGGCCGCTACGCGCGCTGACCCAGCAGATGCGTCAGTTGGTAGCGCGCCCACAGAATTGCCGCCAACTTGCCGACAACCGCTGCAGCAAGCCCGATCCCAAACCCGACCAGTATCCGATGGAGCAGGCTGGAACTCACGGGATCGAACAGCACGGCGTATCCGGTATAGGCACCAACGGCCGCCGCCATCGCCAAAAAACTCTCCCGGCATCCGCAGGCGGAACGGAGCCTGGCAATCCGTTGATCGGCGCTTTCCCCCATCAGAAGGCCCTCACCTGAAGGCGGGCGCTGTCCATGTTCGCCACGATATATTCCCAGACCATCTTACCCTCCTCCAACACGAACGTCGCTTCCAGGCCATGGGTCACGTACTGCCAGACAGACGACCAGCTCACGATGCTCTTGCTTGCGCCTGGAGCGTTGGTGAACATGATCCGCAGCAGTCCGTTCACATGGCAAAGGCCGAAAGTGTGCCCCAGCTCATGGATGGCGGTGTATTTGAACGCGATATCTGGTTTCCGATAGCGCATATCGGTGCCGGTGATACCCTCGCCTGGAAATGCGTTGCTGCCCTTATCATCCGCTTCGATACAGACGGCGTCTTGCAGATGTGCCGAAATGCCCATGCCGTCGTCCACGAAGCCGAAACCGCCGATGACCATTGGCATCGCCAGTTCTGCCTTCGCCACAACAGGGTCCGTAGCCTTGTTCGTGCGGCTGAAGGGGGCATTCACCAAAACTTCTGAGAAGTGATCGCGATCGACGAGCACCTGGTCTGCACGTTCGAGCATGGCGTCCCGAACGGTCCAACGGAAGATCAGTCCAATCTCACGGCTGTGCAGATCGGCGCAATCTAGCCGTGACTGAAAATCCCCGGAGCTCATGGCGAACAAAGAGAATTGCTTCACGTCCGCACCCTGTCCCTCCTTGGCAACATAGTTATCCAGATCTGTGGCGCTGATGCTGCCGTTTTCGCCAATCAGTTCGGGCCACTCCCGACTCCACCATAGCGGAGGGTTAAAGCCGGCCAATGATTTCAGGTCCAGGGAATTGGTGTTGATCCAGTCGATCAGGTCCGGCGGGCCATCGTCGCTGCTGCGGAAGTCGGAACGGATGAAACTCCGCAGCGCCACCGCATCCAGCCGCAAGCCGAAGCCGCCGCTGTCCAGCCCCAACGCATCCACCATGCGCATGAAGCCCTCGGGATCGCTGTCCATGAATTTCTTCGCCAACAGGTCGCGCACGAAGCTCCGCAACTCCCAACCCTTGCGGGCATCGTCGAACGCACCAATCAGCGAAAAGATGGTCAGGAAAGGGATAATATCCGCAACAAAAGCGATCGCGCCGCCGATTATCTCCCCGAATCCCGCCACGACACGGCTCCAATCAAGGGTGAAAATACCGGCGACTATGTCTACAACGCCTCGTATGAAGTTGAGACTAAATTCCAATATATCTGACACGATCTCACATACACTGGTCACCACCCAGGAGACCACGGTGACGATTACCCAGACCAGCCCGCACAGCCACTTGTTGCAACAAAGGCACCACCAGTTGCAGTCCTGTTCGACACATCGTTCAAGTTGCTGGGAAACATTGTCGCTGATCCATTGGCCGACATCATGGCAGACCTTGTGAGTCACACTCACCTCCTGACAAATGCGCGCGCCCGCGTGTGGCGGCGGCTAATTCAAGATTCCGTGCAAGCCCGTATCGGCTGGGCAATCGACGATCCGTCGCAAAAGCGCGATAAACCTGCCACGTTGGATGAGCCTGGAGGTATCTTCCTCCCTGTGGCCTCGGATCGCGGATCGAACGCTACAAGCGGATCATACCGCAGTATGTGAAGTAGATTACACTTACGATATTTGAAACGAGATATCTCGCCGTCAGGTCGGATACAGGCCTACCCCACCAAATTCCCCGGCCGCTTCCCCTCCAGCACCGCCGCGATCCCGTCCACCGCCAATCGCCCCATCGCCTCCCGCGCCTCCACCGTCGAACTGCCCATATGCGGCAGCAGCACGGCGTTATCGAGATCCAGATAGAAACGGTTGAAATCAGGCTCCCCGTCGAACACGTCCAGCCCGGCGTAACGAACATGCCGCGACTTCAGCGCCGCGATCAGCGCCGCATCGTCGATCAGGCTGCCGCGCGCGGTGTTCACCACGATCACCCCGGCCGGCAATTTGGCAATCCGGGCCGCGTTCAGCCAATGCCGCGTGCCCCCGCCGCCCGGCGCGTTCAGGCTGATCACCTCGCTTGCAGCCAGGAAGCTGTCATCGTTGTCGTGCCAGATCGCCCCATGCTCCAGCGACGGGCCCAGGCGGGATCGGTTGCGGTAATGGATCTCCATCCCGAACCCGCGCGCCATCCGTGCCAGATGCCGCCCGATGCTGCCCATGCCGAAGATGCCCAGCCGCTTGCCGTGCAGTTGCAGCCCGATCAGCAGGTCCGGCTGCCAGCCCTTCCACAGCCCCGCCCGCAACAGCCGCTCGCCCTCGCCGGCGCGCCGCGCCGCCATCAGGATCAGTTGCATGCCGATCTCGGCGGTGGAGATGGAAAGCACGTCCGGCGTGTTGCACACCGCGATGCCGCGCGCCTGGGCGGCCGGGATGTCAATATGCTCGAACCCGGCGCTGAACGTGCTGATCACCTGCACGCAATCGGGCAGGGAGGCGATCTTGCCCGCATCGTACCGCTCGATGCTGGAGGTCAGGATCCCCCGCGCATCGACCACATCCGCCGGACCGTGGCGCAGCACATCCGTCGTGTCGTAGCGCACGTCGAACAGCGTCTCGGCATAGGCCTTCACCGCCTCGGGCAGGCGAACAGTCACGATCACGGTGGGTTTGGACATGAAGACCTCAAGCGGAGTGGAGCAGGCGCGAGCCTATCGCCCGCCGCCCGGCCTTGTCACTTTTTCCCCAGGGCTGTTGTATGGGGCCTCCCCGGACAGGATCAGAGAACGCATGGCCTCCGCTCGCCTCGCCGTCGATATAGGCGGCACCTTCACCGACCTCGCGATTGAACATGCGGGCCAGCGCACCACCATCAAGGTCCTGACCACCCCGTCCGCACCCGAGCAGGGCGTGATGGAAGGCGTGCGCGCCATCCTGTTCGCCTCCGGCCTGTCCGCCGCGGACATCGCCATCCTCGTGCACGGCACCACGCTGGCCACCAATTCCATCATCGAACGCAAGGGCGCCCGCACCGCCCTGGTCACCACCGAGGGCTTCCGCGACGTCCTCGCGATGGGCAATGAGAGCCGCTACGACCAGTACGACCTCAACATCGTCCTCCCCGAACCCCTGGTCCCCCGCCATCTGCGCCTGACCGTGCCCGAGCGGCTGGACAATGAAGGCCGCATCCTCCGCCCGCTGGACGAGGACGCCGTGCGCGCTTTGGTGCCGGTGCTGCAGCGCGAGGAGGTGGAAAGCATCGCCGTCGGCCTGCTGCACGGCTTCGTGAACTCCGTGCATGAACGCCGGGTGCACGACATCCTCAGCCACGCCTTGCCGAACATCCCGATCTCGCTCTCCTCGGAGGTTTCCCCGGAAATGCGGGAATGGGAGCGCTTTTCCACCACCGCCGCCAACGCCTACGTGCAGCCCATGATGGCGCGCTATTTGCGCCGCCTGGAATCAGACCTGGCCGCGCTCGGCATCACCGCGCCGATCTTCCTGATGCTGTCCGGCGGCGGCCTGACCACGATCGACACCGCCTGCCGCTTCCCGATCCGCCTGGTCGAAAGCGGCCCGGCCGGCGGCGCCATCTTCTCCGCCCACATCGCCCGGCAATGCGGCATCGACAACGTGCTGTCCTTCGACATGGGCGGCACCACGGCGAAGATCTGCCTGATCGACGACTACAGGCCGCAAACCTCCCGCACCTTCGAGGTCGCCCGCGTCGGCCGGTTCCGCAAGGGCTCGGGCCTGCCGCTGCGCATCCCCGTGATCGAGATGGTGGAGATCGGCGCCGGCGGCGGCTCCATCGCGCATGTCGACAGCCTCGGCCGCATCGGCGTCGGCCCGGAAAGTGCCGGCGCCGATCCCGGCCCCGCCTGCTACGGCCGCGGCGGCGCCTACCCGGCGGTCACCGACGCCAACCTGACGCTGGGCCGCTACGACCCGTCCCGCTTCGCCGGCGGCACGATGCAGCTGGACGAAACCGCCGCCCGCAACGCCCTGGCGGCGAAGGTCGGCGGCGCGCTCGGCCTCGATGCCTCCATGGCAGCCCTCGCGGTGGTGGAGATGGTCGACGAGAACATGGCCAACGCCGCCCGCGTCCACGCGATTGAATCGGGTAAAACCTACGAAGGCCGCACCCTGATCGCCTTCGGCGGTGGCGGCCCGGTGCACGCCTGCCGCGTGGCGGAAAAGATCGGCATTTTGCGAATTCTGGTCCCGTCCGGCGCCGGCGTCGGCAGCGCCATCGGCTTCCTGCGCGCCCCGGTCGGCTACGAGGTCGTTCGCAGCCTCTATCAGCGCTTTTCCAGATTCGACGTCGGCGCGGTGAACGATCTGCTGGCCGAAATGGAAACCGAGGCGATGGGCGTGGTCGCCCAAGGCAGCTTCGGTGCCCCGACCACCCAAACCCGCATCGCCTATATGCGCTATGTCGGCCAGGGCCACGAAATCCCGGTCCCACTGCCATCGCGGCCGCTCGTGCAGGACGACGTCGCCGCCATCCGCGCCGCCTACGATCGCGAATACACCCGCTTCTACGACCGCCCGGTGCCGGGATCGGACGTGGAGATCATGAGCTACGCCGTCGTGGTCACCACGGTAACCGAGGAAGAGGACGCGCTGCCCTTGCCGGGCGATGACGAACTATTCGTCCCGGAAGCCATCGCGGTGCGCACCCAGGCGGTCCGCGACAGCGTCACCGGCGAGGTATCGCCCTGGAACATCTACGACCGCGCCACCCTGGCACCCGGCGCGCGCCTGCCCGGCCCGGCGATCATCGCCGAGGATGAAACCTCCACCCTGATCGGCATCGGCTGGACAGCCAGCATCAACGGCCTGGGCTATATCGAACTCGTGCGGGAGACGGCGTGATGTCCAACGAAATTGGAGCTTTGGCCAAAATCCATCGCCAGATCATGTGGAACCGCCTGATCGCCGTGGTGGAGGAGCAGGCGCAGATCATGATCCGCACCGCATTCTCCACCACCGTGCGCGAGGCCGGCGACCTGTCGGCCGGCATCTTCGACCTGCAGGGCCGCATGATGGCCCAGGCCGTCACCGGCACCCCCGGCCACGTCAACTCGATGGCCGAAAGCGTCGGGCACTTCCTGGCCAAATTCCCCGCCGGCACGATGAAGCAAGGCGATCATTATATAACCAACGACCCGTGGATGGGCACCGGCCACCTGCACGACCTCACCGTCGTCACTCCCGCCTTCCGCAACGGTCAGATCGTCGGCCTGTTCGCCAACACCGCGCACGTCATCGACGTCGGCGGCCTCGGCATGGGCCCGGAAGGCCGCTCGGTCTACGAGGAGGGGATGTACATCCCTCGGGTGAAATGCTTCGACCAGGGCCAGCCGAACGAGACCTTCTTCGACTTCATGCGCGCCGGCTCCCGCCTGCCGGTGGAACTGGAAGGCGACATCTATTCGCTCTGCGCCTGCAACGACGCGGGTGCCCGCCGCCTGGTGCAGATGATGGACGAGTTCGAGATGGACAGCCTCGACCCGCTGGCCGCCTTCATCTTCGACAGTTCGCACCGCGCCACCGTGGCCGAAATCGCCAAGATCGGCCGCGGCATCTACCGCAACGAAATCAGCTCGGACGGCTACGACGAGCCGGTGACCCTGAAGGCGGAGATGACCATCCTCGATGACGCGATCGAGGTGGACTACGCCGGCACGTCCGGCGTCTCCACCCGCGGCATCAACGTGCCAGCCGCCTATACCCGCGCTTATTCGTGCTTCGGCCTGAAAGTGGTGATCGCGCCGGAGATCCCGAACAATTGGGCATCCCTCGCACCCTTCCGCATGAAGATCCCGGAAGGCTGCATCCTCAATGCCCCGCATCCCTATCCCGTGTCGGTGCGCCACGTCATCGGCCATCTGCTGCCCGATTTGATGATGGGCTGCCTGCACCAGACCATCCCCGCCCGCGTCGCGGCCGAGGGCGCGTCCTCGCTATGGAACCCGCCATTGCGGGGCGGTTCGGGCATTTCCGGCCAGGCCCGCGGCAACAAGCCGGTGCTACCGGATTTCGAGATCATCACCTTCAACTCCGGCGGCACCGGCGCCCGCCCGACCCTGGACGGCCTGGACGCCACCGCCTTCCCCTCCGGCGTGCGCACCATGCCGGTGGAGGCGACCGAAAACGTCGCCCCGATCATCATCTGGCGCAAGGAGCTGCGCGAAGACAGCGGCGGCGCCGGCCGTACACGCGGCGGCCTCGGCCAGATCATGGAAATCGCCGGCAAGGGCGATTTGGAATTCGCCGTCAACGCCAGTTTCGACCGCATCGCCAATGCGCCGAAGGGGCGGGAAGGGGGCCTGCTCGGCGCCCCCGGCGTGGTCGCCGAAAAGGGCGGCAAGAACCTCCGCACCAAGGGCCTGCAGATCATCCCCGACGGCGAACGCCTGATCCTGCAACTACCCGGCGGCGGCGGCCTCGGCCCGCCAACCGAGCGCGATCCGGCTCTGGTCGCGCGCGACGTCCGCGCCGGGGTGGTATCGGTCGCCAACGCCCGCGCGCTGTACAAGGTTGCCGTCGATACCGACGGCATCATCGACACTACAGCCACCAAGGAGTTACGCGCATGACCCTGCGCTGCGACCTGATCATCCGCGACGCCACCATCTTCGACGGCTCCGGCAATCCCCGCTTCCAGGGCGATGTCGGCATCACCGGCGACCGCATCGCCGCGATCGGCGACTTGGGCGCTGCCACCGCGGACCGGGAGGTGATCGCCACTGGCAATGCCCTGGCCCCCGGCTTCATCGACGCCCACACGCATGACGACCGTGCCGTGCTCTGCGGCCCCGAATGCATGCTGTGCAAGATGTCCCAAGGCGTCACCACCGTCGTGGTCGGCAATTGCGGCATCAGCCTCAGCCCCGTACGCATGAAATCCCGTCCGCAACCCCCACTCGATCTGCTCGGCGACGAAAGCTGGTGGACCTTCGACAGTTTCGGCGAATACGCCGCACGCCTGGCGGTGGACCCGTCGCCGGTCAACACCTACGCCCTGATCGGCCACATGTCGTTGCGGGTGGAAGCGATGAACGGTGACACGCTGCGCGCCGCCACCGACAAGGAAGCGGCCCACATGCAGGCGCGCCTGGCCGCCGCTTTGGCCGAAGGCGCCTCGGGCTTCTCCACCGGCCTCTATTACCCGCCCAACATGCACGCCCCCACCTCCGAGGTGATCGCGGTCGCCGAGGCCCTGCGCGCCGCCGGCGGCATCTACGTCACCCATATGCGCGACGAAGCGAACGACGTTCTGCTGTCGATCGAGGAAACCCTGAAAATCGGCCGCGATGTCGGCGCGCCCGTTCTGATCAGCCACCACAAATGCTCGATGCCGGAGAATTTCGGCCGCTCGATCGATACCCTGCCGTCGATCGACCGCGCCGCGAAGCGCCAGCAGGTGGATTTCGACGTCTATCCCTACTACGCCGGCTCCACCGTGCTGATCCCCGAGCGGGTGCGCGACGACGTGCCGGCGCGGATCACCTGGTCGATCCCCAATCCAGAGGTCGCCGGCCGTTTCCTGGCCGATCTCGCCCGCGATTGGAACCTGTCCCTGCGCCAGGCCGCCGAAAAGATCAGCCCGGCCGGCGGCATCTTCTACCAGATGGACGAGGCGGACGTGCAGCGCATCCTCGCCCATCCGCGCGCCATCGTCGGCAGCGACGGCCTGCCGCATGATGCCTATCCGCACCCCAGGCTGTGGGGCACCTTCCCCCGCGTGCTCGGCCATTACGCCCGCGACCTCGGCCTGTTCAGCATGGAGGAAGCGGTGCGCAAGATGACCTCCCGCACCGCCGAAGTGTTCGGCATGACCGATCGCGGCACGATCCGCGTCGGATCCTACGCCGATCTGGTGCTGTTCGACCCCACCACGGTGCGTGACGCCTCCACCTACGAAAACCCCATCCAGGTTTCCCACGGCATCCTGGAAACCTGGGTCAACGGCCAGTCGGCCTATGTCTACGGCCAAGGTGCGACGGAGGCACGGGCAGGGCGGCTGGTTTCGCGCAATCGTACCAACCCGCGTTCAGACTGACCTATGCGAAGGCAAGCATGGGGCTCCGCCCCAATCCCCGCCAGGGGCTCTGCCCCTGCACCCCGCAAGGGAACTCGTTCCCTTGACCCTTCTCAGTTTGGTTTGTTGGGAAAGGGGGCAGGCTTCAGGCTGACCAACGGCACCGTCGCTTATGCCCCCTTTCCCAACAAACCAGTCCGAGGGTTCCACGGGACGACTGTCCCTGGGCGGGTCCAGGGCAG